>JAFLJU010000672.1 GCA_022712835.1 Desulfobacteraceae bacterium | reverse complement strand
TGGCAAACCGTGCCCACTCCTCCAAGGTTTCTGAAATGGAGGCGATCGTTACTTTCAAGGGCAGACCCTGCATAGGCAGCAAGCCATCCACAGGGCTGCAGCGCTATTTCAAGGAGAATACAAAAGGGGATCGTCCGGGTTCTGTTTGCCGTAAAATACCATGCATCCTCTGGAATGTCGTATTGGACTTCGACCCAGCCGCCTGGCTGCATTTTCCATTGTGGATGATCTGCTTTCACCACCCGGTCCATGAAAAAATAGGGAGGGCGGGGCAGTCTTGCAATTTGCCTGTCCTTGTCAAATATCTTGTATTTTTCCCCGAACGCTTCGGAAGGGTTGCCCTGGGCAAAGGCGAGGATTTTTTCCCGTGAAAAAAGGGGGTTGTTTTTAAATTTTGCCAGTAAAGAGGGGTCCACAACGGCTTCGAATCCGGTGATACTTGCCACCACAGTCTTCGTTTCATCCAAAAATGTAAAATACCCCTTAATTTTGTGGGAGGTTTCCTCGTTAACCGTAAAGAGAATCCGAACTTTGCCCTGAAGTTTTTTATGGGAAGCATAGAGACGAAGGTTTGCCATAAAACTTGGCAGGCAGACCTGTTGTCTTGTTTCAAAGGTCCATAGTATTGCCGCCTGGAAAGCGGCATCCAGCATCATGGGATCTATTGCCCACCCATTTGCGTGGGGGGTTTGAAACCATTCTGCAGGTTTGGGTGCAAGGGTGGTGGTCACCTCAATCCCTTTAGGTGAGATGCCATTGATGGCGGTGATGCACTGGAGTGATTTTCCATGGAATAAAATATCGGCATAGGCGTTTTCAATGTTGAGTTTAGAGGGTTTTAGATCCATGAATGCAGCGCTTGACAGAACCGGCGGTTGGGGCAGATTGTTTTTAAGCCGGATGGTTCCGGCAGCATGGGTATAAGTGATATCGGCATTGTTTAGGGAACCTATATTTCCCTGGGTGGTGAATCCGGATTCAAAGGGTTGGCATTTCCCCAGATTAACCTGAACCTGTATCTCATCATTTTGGGTCCGGATTCCTTTTAAAAGGCGTATGTCGTCCATGCCGGCAAAGACAAGACCCGGATTGTTTTTTTCAGCGGCATGGGCCAAAAGCTCGATGAGCAAGGCAAAGGGAACAACCGGCTCCTGGGCGATCTTGTGGGATTCCAGGATGGGAGAGGCCTTAGGGCCAAATGTTTGGGTTAACACGGTTTTTAACCTAGGCTTTTTGGGAGGCGCGTCCTTGGGGATTTCGGCACCAATGACAATTTCCACCGGTTCTCGTTCTGGATTTCCCATTTCCTTGAGTAATTGTAAGGCACCCAGTTTTAGCGGAATCAGGTCAATCCCTTTTTTTGAAAATTCCCGTTTCAAACCTTCATCCACCATTCCGCCTGCCCAGGGGCCCCAGTTAATGGACAGAAACCGGCAATCCGGCCTTGAAAGCGAACCTTCCTGGGCGATTTTGTTCAGCACTTCATTGGCCATGGCATAGTCGCATTGACCGGTATTACCCGTTCTGGCTGCAATGGATGAGAACAGAATTACATATTTTAGGGGGTCCTGTTCGGTGGCGTTCAAGAGGATATCAAGGCCTTCCACCTTGGTGTTGAAAACCCGGTTAAATTGATCAAGACGTTTATCACAAATGAGTTTGTCTTCCAGGACGCCGGCACCATGGATGAGAACAGAAATTTGGGAGAATTCTTTGCGCACGCTTTTGAAGATTTGGTCAATCTCTTGGGAATCCCGGATATCGGCTGAGAAATATTTTACAAAAGAACCACATGCCCTGATCCGTTCCATATTGGCCTGAATCGCACGATTGGAGACAATTGCCTGGTATCGTTTTTCAATATCGGCTGGTTTGGCTTTCTGTCCTGCAAATTGGTGTGTTAAAATTTGTTTTTTCATCTCGGCTGGATCGGTGATGTTTTGTATCCAGGCAGGTTCCATGAAAGGTTCAGGCGAACGGCCTAACAGAATGATGTTCGGAGAATGAGCCTTGGCAAGTTGAACCGCACATTCTGCAGTGACCCCTTTGGCACCGCCGGTAATCACCACCACGTCTTCGGGTCCTAATTCAACTATCCCTTCCGAGATGTTTTTGTTTTCAAGAAAAGGGATATTACAATTGTCACCGTCTAAGCCCATTTCAATAGTACCCTGGGTCATCATTAAAGCGACAGCAGCTTCTGAATTATCCAAACATTTTTCAATTGAGTCGGGCATGTCCAGGGCCCGGCACAATACATTTTTCCATTCAAGTGCTGCGGTCTTAGCAAGTCCGGAAAGTCCGCCATAAACTGGGCTTGCGGAAAATGAGGGGTGCAAGAATCCAAATCCGCCTCCCATAAAGCTTAAGGTTGTGAAAAATGCTCCTTTTTCAGAACCAGAAGAGATCAGATGGGAAGCGTTTTTTTGGGCCAGACAAAAGGCTGCCTTTAAAAATGCTTTTGCGGTTTGGGAATCGGCGTGTTTAAATGAATCCGGTATGATAACGATGCCTGCAGCATCAGAAAGGTCTGGAATTTTATCATGGCTTACGTCGATAAGGGTGGCGGATATTCCTAATTTTTCAAATTCTTTTTTAAATTGGGTGGCAATTCCGGAATTGTCCCGGGTTAAATATACTTTTTTTTGGGGTGATATTTCAATTCTTGCCCCATTATAAAACCGAATCTGGTTGGTGGGATATTTTTTAAGGATAATTTCCTGCCGTACAATGGCAGTTTGAACCGATTCGGTCGGTGGACTGGTTAAATTTTCATCCCTGGCAGTGATTGAAGTTTTTTTTTATTGTTGTTTTCTATCTCACTTTCTGTATCACTATCGGCATTACTGATGGTTGAAATGTCGGGACTGTCAGGGGTAAGGAAATTGACAATGTCCTGGATATTTTTCAAACCGGCCATGTCTTCCGATGAAAGGGTATTCACACCCTCCAGTTCCTGTTCCAGTTTGGACAGAATTTCCACCCGCTTGATGGAGTCAATCCCCAGGTCAGATTCAAGGTTCATGTCGGGCTCCAGCATTTCTACAGGAAAACCGGTCAGTTCACTGATGGCATCCACAAGCACTGAAAAAATTTTTCCAGAGGTGTCCAGGGATTTGGGAGAAAGAGAATCATTAGAACTGGAATCATGGAGATTCGAATCTTGAAGATTGGATGAATCAGTGGTTGTTTCCACAGGAACAAAGATTTTATCCTGGGGTAGCTTTTCCGGCTCAATGGCCTTACAAATATCTCCCAGGGTTTTAACAGTCCCCATATGGTCTGTGGACAAACCGTTCCCTTCTGGGATCTCTCGTTCAAGCTCTGAAATAATTTCAACTTTTTTAATGGAATCGATGCCCAGGTCTGATTCAATCTCCATTTCAGGTTCCAGCATCTCCACGGGAAACCCGGTCAATCGGGCTACAATTTCAAAAAGGATTTGCTGGATGGATACAGATTGGGGTGGCAATGATGAGGCCGATAACGATTGGGCCGGTACTGATTGGGTCGGTAATGATTGGGTTGGCACTGATTTTGGATGCACAATCACCGGGGTCTCGGGGGCAGATTCTGTTTTTTCAAGAAAACTGTTCGAGGGTGTTTGGGCCTGAAAAGGGGCAGGCGCAATCGGCTGGACCGCTGGTGTCGAAATATAAGATGTGACAGGCGCTGTAGCTTTCATGGCAGGTGTTCCAGATGATGTTGGCGGGCCGAGAAATCCCCTTGTTTGTTCCATCATCCCGGCCATGGTTTTGCTGGCCTGGGCCTGGGTATCCAAAAATTTTTCATGGGCCCGGGCAGTTTGGGACTGAAGTTGCTGCATGGCCTCAAACCCTTTTTGAATTAGGTATAGGCTTTCTGAAGAAGGGGGAGTTATGACCTGTGATGGATGGTTTTGTTGAAACGCGTCGGGTGTTCTCATATCTGATCCTTGAAAGATTTGCCTTTTTTCTTCAGGCAGAATCTTTTTTTCCATGGAGGGTTCTGTTTTTTCGGGTTTCTTGGGGAAGCTGTTATCCATTTTTATAACGGGCATGGGTTCTATGACTGCCATGGGTTTTATGATTGGCATCGGTTTTATAACGGGCTTGGGATTGGCTCCCGAGAGCATCACTTTCATCTTCTTTGATCTTGGCTGTTCCACTTTTTCTTCCCATTGTGTCAGGTCAACAAAAAAACCGTTGGCAGCAATGGCACACAATACCTGGGCAAGGTCTTCGAGTCCTGATTTTTTTCCGGTAGAAGCGTCCAGGGAAAGGGCGGTGATCTTTTTATCCTTTAATATGGATTTTACAAGTCCTGTCAGGACTGCTTTGGGACCGATTTCGATGAATGTGGCAACCCCCGCTTTATGCATTTGTTCAATGTTGTCTATGAAATTGACCGGGTGCATGAGTTGATTGCCAAGGGTCTCTTTAATTTGATCCGGCTCACAGGGGTAGGGGGCTCCGGTGGTGTTGGACAATACCTCAATATTCGTGGGTGCTATCTGTTTGCTGGCAACAAAGGTTTTGAAAGGGGTGGCGGCATCTTCAACCAGTCTACTGTGGAAGGCTGCTGCCACGGGAAGTTTGATGGCCCGCATCTTTTTTTGTTTGCAAAGGGTTTTAGCCTTGTCAATTTCATGGGTGTGGCCGGATAGGACTCCCTGGGTGTGGCTATTTTTATTGGCAAGGACAAGATCAAGATTTGTCTCTTTAATCAGTGCTTCAATCTTTTCTATGGGCGCTTGGATCGCCAGCATACTACCGGAATCCCCTTCTTTTTTTCCGGCTGCCGCCATGTATTTGCCCCTTGCCGCAGCAAGTTGCAAAAAGCTTTCTTTGTCTATCCATCCGGCAGCGCAAAGGGCGGATAGTTCTCCGAAACTGTGGCCGCAGGCCATGGCAGGGGTCACCTTGAAGCGACTTAATATCTGGGTCATACCCAGACAAATTGCGCCAAGGGCTGGCTGGGCAATATCGGTTTGCCGCAGAGCATCTTCGGATTGCGTTTTTGTCTGTAAATGAAGGGGGGGCGGAAAAATATAGTTGACCAGAGAGTTGTTCTGGGCGTCTGGATTCTCTTTTTGAAAGCAGGATTGAGCTGAAGAAATGGCCTCCATGGCTTCGGGAAATACCGACGACAGGTTTTTTGCCATCTGTGTATACTGGCTGCCCTGGCCGGGGAATAAAAACCCGAGTTTCCCTTCTGGTTTCCCCGATGCAAAAAATACAGATCCCTGGGACTGCTCCCCAGTTGATAGGGTCGCAAGGGCTTTTTCAATCATTTCAGTCAAATTGTCTTGTTTGTTTAAAACAATCAAAAGCCTGAATTCATCATCTGAGCAAAAGGTTCGTCTGGATTCAAAGGCCTGCCAGGCGATGGATAAACTTCTTTCCCCGGAATCGGAATCTGAGAAAGCGGCCACCTGTTTTTCCAGAGCATTGATTTTTTGGGCCAGTTCTTTTTTAGTGTTGGCAGAAAAGGCCATAATTTGGACAGAGCCATCCCAGGATACGTGGGATTTTTTTTGTTCATATTCTTCCAGAACCGCATGGAAGTTGCTGCCGCCAAAACCAAAGGCACTGACACCGGCTCTTCTTGGATGGGGATTGTCTTGTTTTTCCATCCAGGGTTTGGACTGGTCATTCAGGTAAAAAGCAGATGAATTGATAGTAAGTTCCGGGTCCGGGGTTTCGGCTTTTAATGTGGGGGGAATCACTTTATTATACAGGGCCAGAGCGGTTTTAATGATCCCGGCAGCACCGGCTGCCGCCTTGGTGTGACCGATCATGGATTTGACCGACCCAATGGCGGTTTTGTTTTGGGTGGCAATTGTATGTTCGTTAAAACAGGCTTTCAAAGCGGTGAACTCCACCTTGTCTCCCACCCTCGTGCCGGTGCCGTGGGCTTCTATTAACTCCACTGTGGATGGATGAACATCGGCAAGATCATAGGCTTGATTCAATGCCTTTATTTGCCCCTTTGCCTCCGGGGCATAAATGGCAGAGGTTCTGCCGTCACTGGAAGTTCCCATACCTTTTATCAGGGCATAAATTCTGTCATTATCCCGGATGGCATCGTCAAGCCGTTTGAGGACTATCATGCCAATGCCTTCCCCTAATACGGTTCCATCGGCATCCTTTGAAAAGGGTTTGATATCGCTGGTATGGGATAATACTCCGGTTTTTGAAAAACACATGTGCATGAAAATGTCGTTCAGGGTATCCACCCCGCCGGTGATGGACATGTCGCATCTATGAGATTGCAACTCCATGACAGCCGTATGAATGGCGGAAAGTGAACTGGCACAGGCAGAATCACTGACCGTATTGGTGCCGGACAGATTTAATCTATTGGCAATTCTGCCAGCCACTACATTGCCCAGAAGGCCTGGAAAAGAGTTTTCCTGCCAGGGGACATAACTCGCTTGAATCCGATGGAGAATTTCCTCTTTTTTTTCAGAATCGATGCCGGACTCGTCCAGGGCTTTTTTCCAGATGGGATGGCCCAGCCTTGCTCCTAATGGGATGACAAGTTCCTGGGTGCCGGTGACCCCCAAAATAACGTTCACGGTTTTGTCTTGGAGAAAGGGATGGTTGACCGGATACCCGGCATCCTCCAGGGCCATACGGGCGACTTCCAATCCCAACAGTTGGGAGGTATCGGTTGCTGTTAGATTATTGGGCGGGATACCGTAGCTTAGGGGATCAAAGGCGATACCGGGAATAAATCCGCCCCGGGTGCAATAAACATGATCCGGGGTGGTGGGGTCCTGGTTAAAATAATCCTTTAATTCCCAATGGGTCTCAGGAATATCCTCAATGGCATCAACTCCATTGAAAAGCAGGTGCCAGTATTCTTTCAGATTACTGGATTTTGGGAAAATACATCCCATTCCGATGATGGCAATAGCGGTTTTATTTGTATCTTTTTTTATCTTGACCATGGATGTATTTTATAAAAATTATTATTGAGAATCATGGGGCAATATACTATCCAAAATGGGGGAAATCATCCATTGGTAGGGTTTTTGACAAAAGTTTTACAAATAGAGTCCGCCTTTAAATTTGGGATAACAGCGCTTGTTTTTCCATGGGTTTAAAGGTGGTAAGTTCAAAGGGCAGTTCAATTCCCTGGGACCTTAGAAAAGAGATTCTTGTGCACAGGCAGGCCCCGAACAAAAGGTTCAATGCTACTTCTGCGGTCTTTCTGTTTTCAGAGTGTTCAAGAAAACTGCCTTTGACCCATTGGTTAAAGGCACCGATGGACGGCCCGCACCAGATTTGGTAATCCATTTTCCTTTTTGGGATACCATTGATGGCCCACCGGGAGGATTGGCCAAGATAGGACCGAAATACCAGGGCCATTTTATGTTTCGGATCGGTTTGTGCCCTTTGAATTTCCCTGGTATTGCCCTGGCTTTCAAAGAAGTGTTTGGTGGACTGCCAGGCATTTTCAAACCCGGTCAGCAGGAATTTTTCTTCAATTTCTGTCTTTGATTTTTCATTAATCTCTTCAAAACAGGAATGGGCTTTGTAAAGCTGGTAAAGCTTTTCCGCCCTGACCGGAAACAGGGTTCCCCGTTTCAACACCTGTACCCTGGCGCCGATTTCAAACATATCTGCTGCCGGGGCCATTGCTACATCGGCTTGTTCCGCCTGGCACAGCAGGCGTTTGACATCCTCACAAACGCCAGCTTCCACGCAGGACTGGTTAATGGAACCGGTCAGGATATATGAAGCTCCCATGCTGAACGCGGCGGCTGCCGATTCCGGGGTGGCAATGCCGCCAGCCATTCCCACGCACAAAGGGGTTGTATAGCGAAAGGTTTCCATGAATTCGTTTTTCAGGGCAATCATGGTGGGCAAAAGGGTAAGGGCGGGTCGATTGTCTGTGTGGCCACCTGAATCTGCCTCTGCGGTTAAATCCTGGGCCATGGGGATCAGTTGGGACAGATCGGCTTCTGCCCGGGTGATCAGGCCGGTTTCCAACAACTGAGCGACCAGCTTTTCAGGGGGTGGCGCAAAAAAATGTCTGGCGATTTCAATTCTGGATACCTTGGCAATAATGCGGTTGGGGGCGATGATCGAGTCGGTGTGATCACGGAAAATGCCCTTAATCCGGTAGTAAACAAGGGGCAAGGTCATCCGCATGAATGCGGCCGCACTAATGAGTCGAATCTTATGTTTCAGATACAGCTTGACCGTTGCCATCTCATGATCCGGATCTCCCAGGCTGTGAATCAGATTGAAACCAAAGGGTTTGTCCCCAAGGCTTTCTTTGAGATCGATGATATTTTCTTCTATTTGTTCCAGGGAAAGACCGCCAGCGCCCAAAAACCCCATCATACCGTTTTTAGCCATAGTTTTGACCATTTTGGCCGAGGAAATCCCATTTGCCATGGCACCGGCCACATAGGGGTAAATCAATCCATGCCTTTCTTTAAATCGTTTATCCCCCAGGGTTTCCATCCCGATGGCCGGTAGAAAAGCGATGGACCTGGCAGGGGTCAAGGCTGCCTGTCCCGGTGAGGACAACAAGGCAAGTTCCTGGGTTGAAAAAGAGAGTTGCCCATTGGTTTCCATAATATAGGCAGGTGTTGATATCTGTCTTATTATTTTTTTTAAAGCAGTGTTGGTATCCATAGCCTCATTATTATAGTTTTTAAAATTTTTGGGTTAAGGGGTATTTGGGTCACTTAAATATGACAGGATGATGCTACCCCATTTTGTTGGCACAGGGGTCTCTTTTAGCATACAACAAAGTGAATAATCAATGGTTGCAATCGATTTTTTATGGGTAAACTCCTAAATTTATAGGGGTTTTTGAAAGTTTATAGGGGTTTTTCTGTGATTACATTGTTTAGCGCTTTAATTGCTATTTTTCTAAGCATGGAGAGGTTTACCGGCTTGGCAAGAAAATCATTCATCCCTGAATTGAAACATTTTATGCGGTTTTCATCACTGACATTTGCCGTGACAGCAATAATGGCAATATCATGGTTCTTTACATTCGATGTGAGGTCCCTGATGATCCGTGTGGCCTCATACCCATCCATTGTCGGCATCTGGCAGTCCATGAGCACGAGGTCATAATTGTTTTTCCGGAGAAGTTCCAGGGCCTGCTTGCCGTCACAGGCTTCCTCTGGTTGCCAGTTGAGTCGATTGCAAAGACCCTTGATTACCTTACGATTAATGGGGTTGTCATCCACTATTAATACGGACAGATTGCCGATGGAAGGCGTTGTTTTGGGAGCAAGCCATTCTTTTAATACACCGGACAAAACTTCAGGCCGGATGGGTTTTGACATATAATCGTTCATGCCGGCATCCAGGCATTTTTTCCGGTCACCGGTCATGGCATTGGCTGTCATGGCAATGATGGGAACATTGTGATCAATGACATTGGATTTGGCATCCCGGATAATTTTTGTGGCTTCATATCCATCCATGTGAGCCATCTGGCAATCCATGAAAATCAGGTCGTAACAGCTTGTCTCTAATGTTTTAATGGCCTGATAACCGTCGGAAGCAATATCCGCCCGGTATCCCATTTTTTTGAGTATGCCCAGGGCAACCTTTTGGTTGATAACATTGTCCTCAACCAGAAGAAGAAGGAATTTTCCATTGCGGTTATCGCTGAGACTATGCTGGGTAATCAGGCCTGTTATTTTTCCCTGTGCAGTTTCTTTTTGGGTTGTCAGCATGACAAGGCAGTCATAGAGATCGGACCCACGGATGGGCCTGGTAAAATAGGCTGAAAATCCATGGACTTTATAGGCCTTTGCATCTCCCCGTTTGCCCAGAGGTGTAATGAGAATCAATGCGGTTTTGTTCAGGTCGGGATCTGATTTTATGGTCCGGGCCAGGGTGGCACCATCCATATCCGATAATGTGGTGTCAAATATGGCTACATCAAAGGGGGTTGCTTCCCCAGAGGCATTTTTCATCGTCGAAATTGCCTGGGATGCTGGGACAAGATCGGACTCAACGGATAAAGACCGAAGTTGGTGTTGAATCATTTTTCCAGAAATTATGTTGTCATCTACTACCAGCATTTTAAGATCACTTATCTTTGTGGAATCCGGTCGCACAAATTGCTTAAAGGATTTTTTTAGCTTCACTGTAAACGAGAATGTAGTCCCATGCCCTTTCTTACCATCGACCCAAATTTCTCCGCCCATCAATTTCGTCAATTGTTTTGAAATGGCCAATCCAAGGCCGGTGCCGCCATGTTTTCGGGTATCTGAAGAATCGAGCTGTGTGAAATTTTTAAAGAGCAAGTTCTGCTTTTCCCAGGGGATGCCGATACCTGAATCGGTGATGGAAAAGCATAGGACCATCTGTTTTTTGTTTTCTTTTTCCAGGGTGCCTGTAACCCTTATTTCCCCTGTGGGGGTGAATTTGATAGCGTTTTCAACCAGGTTTGTCAGGATCTGACGGAGCCGTCCGGGATCCCCTTTAACAAAAGCCGGAATTCGGGGATCCACCTGATGAAGCAGATCCAGTTGTTTCTCTCCGGCCCTGAATGCCATGGTGGTAATAAAATTTTCCAGCATGGTGTGGATATTAAAATCAATTTCTTCCAGGTCCAGTTTTCCGGCCTCAACCTTTGAAAAATCAAGAATGTCATTGATCAGGGTGAGCAGCGATTCCGCACTCTCTTTTATGGTTCTGGAATAGTCGGTCTGTTCAGGAGTCAAATTTGTATCCAGTAACAACCGGTTCATTCCAATGACCCCGTTCATGGGGGTTCTGATCTCATGGCTCATGGTGGCAAGAAACTGGCTTTTGGCCTGGTTGGCATTGTCGGCTTTTTCCTTGGCCGTCACCAGTTCCTGGTTCATTATTTTAAGCCGGTTCTTTTGGGCAGCAATGGTTTTAAATATTCGTTTTTGTTCTAACACCATGACAATGATGATACCGATTTCAAGGACCATATACCCAATGGGAAGGCACCAGATATCGACATCTTTGAAATTCTGACTATAGTGCAAATCCCGAAGGGCTGCTACGGTTGCGGCAATAAATGATATGGCCACAATAATGGATTCGATTCTTTTTTTTCGGAAAAAATCAACCACCACCAGAATGGGGATGACAAACAGGCCCGGACCGATGATCCATCGGGAGGTGATAGTGAATAGTTTTTCGATTTCATATTTGTTGTTTTGGGAAAAAAACATGCCGGCAAGGAAGGTTATAAAAAGGAAGGCCAGAAGGTTGTATGAAATTTTCCGGGTAATTGATTTTGCACCTATAAAATCCAGGATGAAAAAGAAAATGGAAATAATGGCTGCGGTTAAACTGAATCGAGATAATTGCCAGAGAAAAACGCCATCCATGGTCGGGGTCGAAAAAAACATGTGTAAATACCCCGAACCCAGAAAAAAACAGGTGATGGCAAAATATAGCTGGCTTTGGTTTTTAAGGCCGGTTCCTACCCATAACATGGTAAAGGTGATACAGAAAAAAAAGCTTAGCAGGCAAAATCCAAAAATGAGAGAATAATGCCCTATACTATACCAGATTGTTCGGGAAGAGACATCTTGGAACCCGCCAAAAAAAAGTTGTGGCAATTGGTTGCGCAATCTTCTTGGGACGATTTGGATGGTCAGGCGGTTTAGATTTTCATAATCAAGGATTTTGGGGGAGATAAATTCTCGTTCGCCGAAAAATTTGTCCAGCCGTTTGGGAGAAGTCATGACACCGCTTGCAAACACAAGAAATCCGTTTACCTTTATTTCCATGGGGTAGGGGGTGGTGGGAATAAACAACAACAGGGGCTGATTTTTTAATTCACCGGGGATTGGAAAATCAGTCATAAAGGTTAGCAGCGCATCTTCTTTAAGTCCTTCTGGTAGCGGCGTATGATGATATGGACTAAGACCCGGATGGTCCAAGGGGATTTCCAGAGCGTCGTCTTTCTGGTCCAGTTCACCGATGTAAAGTTGATAGGTGTGGGGGGTGATCCGCAGTGGACCCTTTTGCTTTGTACTATCGGGGATGACACAGGACAGGATTGGTATCAATATACCGATAACTATGAACCAAAAATATGGGATAGATTTATTCGCATTCATGGGTAGAAAATAATTCCCGGCCGTGCCAAATGCTTGGGGTTAAGTCTTGGAAAAGCTGAAAAATTTTAATAAAAAACTTTAATAACGGATCGATATCCGATTGAACATTCTTTAAGCTCTTATGTCCAGACCACATCATAGGTAAAGCAGGTTAAAAACTCAAACGAAATTTTTTTAAATGGGGTAAGGGATTTAAATGGTTAATTTCTCGGGTGAAATTTTTGATGCATTTTTATGAGGTATTCCCTTGAAATATGGGTATAAATTTGGGTGGTTGAGATATCCGAGTGACCCAGCATGGTCTGGACAGACCTTAAGTCTGCGCCACCTTCCAGCAGGTGGGTGGCAAAGGAATGGCGCAGGGTATGGGGGGTGACATTCTTGGAAATTCCGGCCAGGCAAGCACTTTTTTTAATGATTTTCCAAAATGCCTGGCGGGTCATGGGTTTGCCTGCCCTGGCAACAAACAGGTATTGGCTGGGGATATGTTTTAAAACCAGGGGGCGGGCTGTGTCAACCCACTCCCGGGTGATGGATTTGGCCTTTGTTCCAAAGGGAACAATCCTTTCCTTAGATCCTTTTCCCATTACCCTCAAAAGACCTGCATCAAGGTTTACATCCTGGAGTTTAAGAGAAATCAACTCGGAGACCCGCAGGCCTGCGCCGTAAATGATTTCTATCATGGCCAGGTTTCGAATTCCTTTGGGAGTTGTCATATTTTGTGCATTCAAAATTGTTTCAACTTCCGCAATGGACAGTATTTTGGGAAGTGCCTGGCCAATTTTAGGGATACTCACATCTTTTAGTGGATTGTGGCTTATGTGTTTTTCAAAGATCAGATATTTATAGAATCCTCGTATGGTAATCAGGTGTCTGGCCCGGGATTTTGAAGACAGGCCTTTTTTGGACAGATGGATTAACCAGGCCAGAACGACGGTGGTATCTGCCCGGGATAGATCCACAATCTGATTTTCTTCAAGGAAATCACCATAGCCTGAAAGATCTGCTGAATAGGATTCAATGCTGTTATGGGCCAGGCCTTTTTCAATTATCAGAAAGTCAATATAGCTTTCGATTAAATGGTCAATGGGAGTGGCAGAGATCATAGAAATATCTCAGATATACATCTGAAACCAATGGTATTGGCGGAAAATTCAGGTTTAAATAATGCCCGGGAGCTGATGGTGAGGTTGAGGCCTGCATTCCATGCCCCTCCCTTTACAATGCAGTATCGGGTGTTGTTTTTTGTTTTAAAGGGAGGCGTTTCCATGTCCGAGGTCCATTCCATGACATTTCCCAACAGATCCACTATTTTGAATTCATTGGCATCCTCGTCATATTCATCCACGGGGCAGGTGTCAGAGATTCCGCTTTTTTCGATATTCAGAGCGGTTTGTTTGAATATATTTCCCCAGGGGTATTTATATCCCAAATCGGTTCTGGCGGCGGATTCCCATTCCGCTTCGGTGGGCAATCGTCTGCCGATCCAGGAGGCATAGGCCAGGGCATCTTCGATACTCACCTGAACCACCGGGTGGTTCCGCTTCCCATGAAGGCTGGAGCCCGGGCCTGATGGCTGGTACCAACAGGCGCCTTTGACATCTTCAGATCCGGCACTTTTATTCCAGGAAGCCGTTTTCCCCGTTTTTTTGTATCTGGAATGGTAAACAACGCCGTTGCCTTTTTTTTCTGCCGTGGTGAGATAGCCGGTCTGGTCAATGAAAATTTCAAAAAGTGAATTGGTAACCGGATATCTGCCGATGTGTACCTCCGGCATATCAAATTCCTGGAGTTCCAGGCTGGATTTGAGACTCTTTTTTGTTCCGATGGTATATTTGCCTTTGGGCACCGTCACATAGACGTTAAATTTTTTTTCCCGTTCTCCCAGGCTATCATCAAAGTGTTCTGCAAGTTCCCGTTGTTTTCTGAATTCTTCAAGGGCTGCAATCTCCTCTTTGTCGAGCCCGTCAACCACTTCAAGATCGTCCCCTTCATCCAGCTCAATTTCTTCAAGCTCCTCATCTTCAGTAAGTTCAATCTCTTCTGCATCCAGCTCGTCTTCATCAACGATTTCGGTGTCATCGTCCAGTTCCTCAATGATATCATCGTCAATTTCTTCTTCATCCAACTCCTCCTCATCAATGAGATCCAGCTCGTCTTCATCAATGATTTCGGTGTCATCGTCCAGTTCCTCAATGATATCATCGTCAATTTCTTCTTCATCCAACTCCTCCTCATCGAGGATCTCCAGCTCGTCTTCATCAATGATTTCGGTGTCATCGTCCAGTTCCTCAATGATATCATCGTCAATTTC
>JAFLJU010000463.1 GCA_022712835.1 Desulfobacteraceae bacterium | reverse complement strand
AAAGAGATATACCCCAGATCTGCCAATTTTTTAAACACATCCGTCTGGGTAAATCGTTCTGTGAAATTGGCCACGCCAAACCCTTTTTTCCCCACGTCAAAATCTCCGACCCCATGGTAGGAGTACCCAGGAGGTGCAAGGGAGCGTGAGGCCATGGAAAGGTTTCCATGACTTTTAGATGTCTTGTTTAAAAACAATAAAAATTGCTTCATCACACTGCGAACCCCGGAGGTTAACACCACGTCCGGCCCTATCTTTTCCTGGATGGCATCGTAGATTTCAATGGGTTTTCCCCGGTACAAACAATTACCCGTGAAGGGAATTTTCCTAACATCCTTTTTATTTATCTTGCCTGTTATGGTTTTGATGGTTTTTTTGCCCATGAACCCGTATTCTTTGACCGGGTCATAGAAAATCTTTTCAAGAAAGGCAAGTTCTTCCTTGGAAAATTGACCAATTTTGGAATAACTCCTCGCATAAACAATGGCATCATCAAAATTCAGCAGAGAGAAATTACCATACCCAATCATCTTTTGGATACGATTCAACCGGGACAGGCTTATGTTGAGCAAAATTTTATCCTTTGATGATAACCAGATATCGTCTTCAAAGGAATGGTCAAAATATTTGCTTTTAAATAACCTGTCTTTCACCCCATGATCTGACCCAGGAAGATCAGGCAACACACCCCCCTGGGAAACGCCTTTTGGTGGGGCATAATTTATGAATTCAGATGCAAGTATAGGGGCATCTGGAATCGAATTCAGCATTATGGAAACAACCGCTAATTTTAAAAATTTTCTTCGGTGCATTTGCTTTTCTTCTATTTTTTTATCCCAGCAGATAGACTCCACCCGTTTAAGTTTTACCATTGTATCCCAACACGTTGGTCCAGAAAAGAGTTTTTTAATTTTTATGGGGGGCAACTTTTCCATGGCCCCGGAGTAATAACGACAAGTTTACAAATTACGTTGCAGCTTTGAAACCTCTGCCCGTTGCAAGGTCGCAAACCAGCGACTTATTTGAAACATAATTGTAAAACCACCTACAAAACACAACCCTCTAGTATTAAAGGATAATATTCCAGATATCCATCATAACGCTCTTTCCATAACTTTTTGGCATACATTATGCTCTGGCATTTTGAGAATATTTCAAATGAAATAAGCGGCAAAGAATGATCACTAATATAAGGAGAGGCTAAAATGGAAAAAGTTGCGGTTGTCGGCTGTGGTACCTATATGGACCAGGGATATGGGTGTCCCGGGGAATGGAGATGCCTTAAGGCAGCATCCCAGGGAGATGGAAAATTCAACTCCCCAACAGCTGTGGTGGCCTTTGTAAAATGTGAATGCCCCGGTAGAACCGTTGTTCCCGCCCTGGGAATGGCCGCCAAATTATCAGAGATCAAACCAGATAAAATTTATTTAAGCTCCTGCCTGGCCAATGCCAAGCCCGGATGCCCTTACAACAGCCCTGAAGAACTTGCTGGCCTCATCGAGGAAAAAACCGGTATTGAAGTAGTATTGGGAACCCATGATTATCATTAACTTTTTTGAAAGGAAATACAGATGACAGAAACTGTCATTAAGCTTGGTCATAAAGGTAAAAAGAATATCTTTTTAGACAAGGTTAAAGAACTGCTACCCGAAGGAGGCAATCTCAATTCGTGCCTGACATGCGGCGCTTGTGCTTCGGGCTGTCCCGCCACCGGCCTCGCCGATATGGACCCCAGGAAATTTTTGCGCATGGCAGCCCTGGGCATGGATGAAGAAATCATCGCCTCGGACTGGCCCTGGATGTGCACCATGTGCATGAGGTGCGTATATGTCTGCCCCATGAAAATTGACATCCCCCAACTGGTTTTCAATGCCAGAACGTTGCGACCAAGAGAGGAAAGACCCAAGGGAATCCGTGACTCCTGTGACATGGCCCTCAAAAACGATACCACCTCTGCCATGGGAACCACGGAAGAAGATTTCGAGTTTGTGGTACAGGATGTGCTGGAAGAATACCAGGAGGCCCAACCAGAATTTGCGGAGATGCAGGCCCCCATTGACAAGGAAGGGGCCCAGTTTTTCCTGAACCAGAACTCAAGGGAACCGGTCACAGAACCCGACGAGATGGTGCCTTTGTGGAAAATTCTCCACACGGCCGGTGTGGACTGGACATACGGCAGCAAGGGATGGGCAGGAGAGAATTACTGCATGTTCCTGGCGGACAACGAGGATTGGAAAAAAATCACCAAAACCTCTGTGGACCAGGCCAACAAACTCAAGAGCAAAACATTTCTCAACACTGAGTGAGGTCACGTGACATTCTCAGTCCGGGCCGGACTGAAAAAATTCAACCTTGAACACGATTTTGACGTAAAAAATATTTATGAATACTATGCCCAATGGATCCGAGAAGGAAGACTTTCGGTCAATTCCGACTGGAACAAAGACCTGAAGATCAAATTCACGGTCCAGGATCCCTGCCAGATTGTTCGAAAAAGCTATGGAGATGCCATCGCTGAAGACCTTCGGTTTGTGGTCAAATCAGTGGTGGGGGAAGAAAATTTTATAGACATGCAGCCCAACCGTTCCAACAATTATTGCTGCGGCGGGGGCGGGGGTTTCCTCCAATCTGGATTTAAGGAAGAGCGACTTGCCTATGGGAAAATAAAAGATGACCAAATCAAAGCCACCGGTGCAGACTATTGCATTGCCGGCTGTCATAATTGCCATGCCCAGATCCACGAATTAAGTGAGCACTATGGGGGAAATTATCCCGTGGTTCACATGTGGACCCTGATCTGTCTGTCACTGGGTATTCTGGGGCCCAATGAAAGGGAGTACCTGGGAGACGACCTCAAAGAGGTCAATGTTTTCCACCCGGAGACTGCCATGTAATTTCCATAAGGGGCCGGAGACTACCGTCATTGTCTTCGGCCCACCTTCTTTTTACTCTCTTTTCTTTTTACTCTCTTGGCGAACCGAAGTATTATTTGAGAACAGGCCGCTTTCCCAGGGGTGCAAAACAGACCGCAGCCAGTCTGAAATGGGCAAATCCAAAGGGAATACCAATAATGGTCAGACAAAGGCTGGCACCTGCCAGAATATGGGAAATGGCCAGCCAGATACCCGCTAGGATGATCCATAAAAAATTGGCAAGCCCGGTTCCCATTACCCGTTCCTCCCCCAGTTCCCTGGAATCCACCAGATCCTTACCAAAGGGGAATGCCGCAAATCCGGCAATCCTGAAAGCAGCAAACCCAAAGGGAATACCCACCACAGTTAAAAACAAAAGAGATCCCAGCACGACCCATAAAAACCATGCCACAAGTCCGCCACCAAAAATAAACCAGATAATATTCAGTATCAATGCCATTGATTTTTTCCTTTGGACAGATCTATGCAAAAATATGATGATAGATATCAGAAACATAGACAACGCCTACAAGGCGTCCATTCTCCAGGACCGGTAGCCGCCGGTATTTATGTTTCACCATCCGGTCCAAAATGACCATCAAATGTTCATCGGCGGAAGCGCCCACGATGTTGCTGCTCATCAGCTGACTGACCTTTTTTTCTTTAACCTGCTTAATGGCCATATCAAATTGTCCTGTCCAATCGACCTCTTCGCCATTTATGCCGTAATTTAAGAAATCGGGTCGAAGATGATAAAGGATATCTGCCATGCTGATAATCCCGACAAACATTTGAACTTTGTCAAGAACCAATAGACTGATGGTCTTATCACCGGTTTCTCTTATCCTTCCGTCGACAATCATTTGAATCGCTTTTTCAACGGTTGCATCGGATGCAATGGTATCAAACTGGGTGGTCATGATATCTTTTACGTAGACTTTCAAAGGGGGCCTCCTTGACAATATTTCAAAAGGTATTTTACGGACGTGTTCCAATAAACTTCTTTTATACTCCCGCTGCCGCGCTGTCAAACCATTTAAATCATGCTTCATTCATTTACTCTATATGGTATTTAGCTGAACAAGTGTATGCCGCCTCATCAATATGCATCAATTTGATAGTCATAATCTTTTACTGTCAAATTGATATGTTTTAAACCCTTTGTCTGTTTTAACACCGCAATTATTATGGACATAAAAATTCTTAAAAGTCTTGTTTAGCAATATTTTCGAGATCTTTACACATATTGCCTCAAGGGATGGCACAAATGCTGCTCTATAATTGCATAGATGATAATTTATCAAAGGGACGTCAGGGTGATAAAATTTAGTTTTCGTAACAAGGAGATTAAAAATGAGTTTAACTAAAAAAATATATATAGCCGTACTGATGTTTATGGGTTCCCTGGTACTTAACGGCTGCTTTTCAATGGGTTTTAAAGACAGTGAACCGCGTCCTGTCCAGGATACTCCTGCCTGGACTCAGCAAATCTCATTTTCCAAACCCGTTACGTTTGAAAACGAAGTTGTTTATATACAGAGAAATGATAAGAATGATCTTTCGACTGCGGCAAAAACTAATAATAAGAACCGCCTGATCTATGACCATGTTGACAAACCCATTTCAAGGCTGGTTGATTACTCCCTGCCCAAAAAAAAGATTACAAAAGCATCACAAAAAACAAAATCACCTGAACCCAAGCCCTCAAAGTCGAAAAAAATGTCGAGAAACTACCTTGAGTCCGACTTTTTCAAAGAATATGAAAGAGCCGGTAAAACCGTCAATATTCTTGTCAACAATCCAAGACAAGAAGAGAAACCTCAAGAGACTATCCAATCAAAAGCGTTATTAAGCAAAATAGAAAAACAGTATAACGAGTACGGCGAATTGACAAAAGGTAAAGAAATCAAGCAATTCGGCTATAATCTGGTTCAATATACCCACCTCAATGTTCACACAGATAATGGAAACAATCTGATAAGAAAGAAAAAGGGCGCCCCGGTTTTTTCACAGAATGAAACAACCCGTTTGTTTTCCCATTCAAGACAAGAAAACACCCCATACTATTCAAATGAATACACATCCATGCGGCCTGTATCATCAGAATATATCATTGCTCCGGGAGATGAAATTTTCATCAAAATAACGGGTCCTACAGAAATAGCAGAAGTCTTTGCAGTGGACCGTAATGGCCAACTGTTTCTCCCCAAGGTCGGTGCCATCCATCTTGCTGGCAAAAAGGCTTCACAACTGCAGTCCCTTGTTGCTGCAAAGGTAAAACAGATCTTTAACAAAGCGTTTGTTGAGGCATCCTTAGGAAGGCTTCGGACGATCCAGGTTACCATTACCGGCAATGTCAAAAACCCCGGACTCATTGAGGTTGCAGCCAACTCCTCACTGCTTAACGCTCTGGCAGCGGCAGGAGGACCGAATAAAAGAGGAACATTAAGAAATATTGTCTTGAGAAGGAGAAATGCACCTGACAGACATATTGACCTTTACGGAATCCTGATAGAGGGTGACTGGGATCAGGACCCGGCTCTGCTCCCGGATGATATCATATATATAGGCCCCATAGGAAAAACTATTGCTTTCATGAGCCCGGGCGACGACGGAGCTATTTACGAGATTCTTGACAATTCAACCCTCAAGGATCTTGGCAGTCAAATTGGAATGACCGCAACGTTTACGGACATAGAAACCGTACTTGTTGAAAGGAATGCTACCAGGTCAGATCGGGACATTTCAATTGTTGATTATAAAACACAAGGTTCTTCTTTTATATTGGCCAATGGAGATATATTTCAATTTTTCCCAACGCATCCTTATTCATACAACTCAGTCGGGGTGGCAGGCCCTGTGCTTCGTTCCGGGACCTATCCTTATTCGGAAAACATGAGGGTAAGCCATCTGCTTAAATTATCCAGAGGGTTTTTGACCAATGCATCTCTTGACAAGGCTCTCTTGATCCGCGAACTCGGGCCCAACAACAGTTTTGATATTATGCCGGAAGATAAACGGGGGACACATAGAAAACAATTGATATGGCTTGACCTGGCCCGGATACTGGCAGGAGATGATAAGGCAGACTTATTGCTGGTAAGACTGGACCGGTTAAAAATATTTACCATTAATGACCAGCAACCAGAGCCAACCATAAGGATTTTAGGGGGTGTAAGAAAGCCTGGTGAATACCATTTAACTGCCCGGATGACCCTTGGAGATTTAATAGAAATTGCAGGGGGCCCGACTGAAAAAGCCTATAACGGGGAGAGTTCAATTGTTAGGCGCAGGTACAGCAGTGACGATAGACGTCATTTTGATGTTGGAATTATTCCATTTGATTTAAATGCCGTGCTAAGCCATGAAAAGGCATCCGGGATACTGCTTAAAAATAATGATAAAATCGTCATCCGACAGGTAAACAATCTTGAGGTCACGGCAAAAATAGACGGATGGGTTCAGTTTCCGGGCACCTATATATTACCATCCGGAAGCCATATTGATGACCTTGTCAAACTTGCTGGCGGATTTTTACCCGGGGCTGACTTGAGGGCATCCATTTTTAAACGACGTAGGGTTTCAAACCTTGAGAACCGACACTTATTGCGTTTTTATGCAACTACCACAGAACGATTTGCAAGAACCCGCGATGAAGTGACCTTGAGCGGCCATCCTTCAGAAAGTCTTGCAAACCAGCTAAGCCTTTTAGGACAGGACAGGGTGTACGAAAATATGGGCAGATTCCAGACCACAGGCAGAGTGGTAATAGATTTAACACATGATAATTTCCCCTTCACGGATGACAATCTCATCCTTGAAGACAATGATTCTTTAAGTGTCCCCCAAAAGATGGCCACCATCATGGTAATGGGCCGTATCTTTAATCCCAGTGCATATTTATGGAAAAAAGGATTGTCAGTCGGCGATTATCTGGACAAAAGCGGTGGTCTGCTTGAAGATGCGGACCCGGATCATGTCTATGTGGTTATGGCCAATGGAGAAGTAAAATCAGCTGCCCAGAAAAGCGGCAGTGCGAAACTGCTGGCGTTTAAACCAAATCCCGGCGATATCGTTTTTGTCCCCCAGGAACCCCTTGGGCGATCTACCATGGCACAGGTTATGGATGTGTTGCAACTGATAAGGCTGACAGTTGGAACTGCAGCAATTGGGGCGGCCATCCCTACTATGGGTAACGCGGTCCCAGTCATTGACCTGAATACGGAAAGCCATCAAAAACAAACGATAATTAATGACTTCAAATCTGAATTATATGAAAATTATCAGCAATGGCAGAAAATGAAGGAGGAGTAAAATGAAAAAATCGGATCGTATAAACATAATAGTTTCCCCGGAAGGTTCTCTTGAATTATTATCCCACAACGAAGTAGAACGACTCAGAGATACCAGCGAAAGCGGTCTTCACGAATTGCTCCGGCGCTGCTCCATTGCCGTTCTCAATTGCGGTGCACAAACAGATAATACCAAGGAGATTTTAGAGGAATTCAATGATTTTGATATTCATCTGATCAAAAAAGACTGGGGCCTGCAGCTTGAACTGACCAATGCACCGGCCAGTGCCTTTGTAAACAAGGAAATGCTGAAAGGGATCAAGGAACATCTCTTTGCCATTTTTCGTGATATTGTTTATGTCAGTGATTATATTGTTAAACCCGATAAAACAGGCAAAACAGAAAATTCAGATCAATCAGGTATGAATTCAAGTTTGCAAACCTCTGATACGATATTCAATATCCTGCGCAATGCAAAGGTTCTAAACTCACGCAACCGTCCCAATATTGTGGTTTGCTGGGGGGGGCACTCCATCAGTCGCAATGAATATCAATACACAAAAGATGTAGGATACCAGATGGGGCTTCACGGCCTTGATATATGCACAGGATGTGGCCCGGGAGCAATGAAGGGACCGATGAAAGGCGCCCTTATAGGTCATTATAAACAACGGATTCACAATGGCAAATATCTCGGATTTACAGAGCCCGGTATCATTGCGGCGGAACCGCCGAATCCAATCGTTAACGGTCTTGTCACCCTGCCGGATATTGAAAAAAGACTGGAGGCCTTTGTTAGAACATCCCATGCCATTATTGTTTTTCCAGGGGGACCCGGCTCCATTGAGGAGATACTTTACATTCTTGGAATCCTGCTTCATCCTGACAACAAAGGGATTAACTTCCCACTGTTTTTTACCGGGCCTGCCACCTGTAAAGCCTATTTTCAAATGGTACACGATTTTATCGGTGCAACCCTCGGGTTCCAGGCACAGCAGCTCTATAAAATTATTATTGACGATCCAAAGCAGGTGGCAGACGAGGTAAAAACAAAGATTGATGAGGTCATGCATACAAGGAAATTACAGGGAGATTCATTCTTTTTTAACTGGCAGCTTAAAATTTCCAAAGAATTTCAAGAATCATTTAAACCCAGCCACGACAATATGGCCGGACTAAAAATTCATAACGACATGGAATCGCAGCACCTTGCTGCAAACCTTCGCCGGGCTTTTTCCGGAATTGTGGCAGGCAATATCAAGGACGAAGGAATAAGAGCCGTAGAAAAACACGGTCCGTATAAATTGAGTGGCGATGCCGACATCATGGAAAAACTGGATGCACTTTTATCGAATCTTGTTAAACAGCAGAGAATGAAACTTCCGGGAAGTGATTATATCCCCTGCTATAAGATTGTTTAACTTAAGGCATAAAAAAAAAGTTTTCATTGGAGGAGTTATGAAAAAAAAATGAGATCCGGTCCCCGTTTTTAAATGCCTGCTTTCTTGTTAAAAGTCCAATCGAAATATAAAAATTGAGGTATCATGAAATCCATAACGGATCTGTTCAAAATGAGTGATAAAAACTATTTGTTCTCAAAGCTGAAAATATATATTCATAATATCGGCTGGCTTTTTATCGGGAAAATGTTCCGGATGATTTTCAGTATGATCGCGGGGATCTGGGTGGCCCGTTACCTTGGGGTGGATAAATTCGGCATTTTAAGTTACTCCGTTGCCTTTGTTCTTTTATTTCGGCCATTTGCCATGTTCCAATTAGAAGGCATCTGTGTCCGTGAGATCGTTAAATCCCCGAATGAAAAAAATAATATTATAGGATCTGCCTTTGCGATAAGTCTTACTGCCGGAGTGTTGTCGTTTCTTGTTGTTGTAAACCTGATTACCGTTTTTCAACCGGCCAAACCTATCTATCATGCAATTGTTTCGATTGTCGGGTTCGGTTTAATTTTTTTGTCTTTTGAAGTGTTTGACTACTGGTTCCAGGCCAGGGTAAATTCAAAACCGGTCGTGGTGGCAAGAACATTAGTCCTGGTTATAACCTCTCTTCTAAAAATAGGTGGTATCTGGCTGAAGGCACCTCTAATTTTCTTTGCATGGATAAATCTTTTGGAACTAATTCTTGTGGGGCTGTCTCTGGCAATTGCGTACAGCAGTAACGGTTCAAGGATACGGGCATTGAGGGCCAGTTTTAAATGGATAAAAAAACTGCTGCATGATGCCTGGCCCCTGGCATTGTCCGGAATAGCCGCGACTATTTATCTTCGAATTGACAAAATAATGCTGGGGCAGATATTAGGTGCACATGAAGTGGGGATATATACAGCGGCCACAAGACTTGCAGAAGCATGGTATTTTCTGCCAATAAGCATCATGGCCTCGCTATATCCTGCAATAATAAAATCCATTAAAAACAAATCAATAGACCCTGCTAAGAGAATGCAGCAGATATATAATCTAATGGTTTTTATGGGATATGGGGTCGGTATTGTCACAACACTATTTGCGGCCCCTGTTGTGACGCTCCTGTTCGGGGCTGAATATCAGCAGTCTGCTCAAATTTTGACAATGTATATCTGGTCAGGGGTTTTTGTAAATATTGCCATGGGAAAATCAGCCTATCTAAAGGCTATGAATTATACTAAAATACAATTTGCTTCTACAGCCTTCGGAGCCATCATAAATATTTGCCTTAACCTTGTATTCATTCACAGATACGGGGTTATCGGGGCAGCCTGGGCAACCATTATCTCCTATTCAGTTGAAGCCTATTTCATTTTATTTCTTTTTCCCAAAACACGGCAGCAGGCAAAAATGATAACCCGGGCTTTCTTTATACCCATTGTGCGATTGAAGGATATCAAATGAAAGCGGGCCAACGGGCCCGCTTAAAACACTATTAAAATCTGAAGGAATTAATATGGAATTACAAAATGTGAAACCACCTTCAAAAAGCCCAAAAGCTCTGCAGAACACAGTCTCACGGCATCTGCGTTTTACACTGGGAAAAGACTTTCGCAACGTAACCCAAAAAGATCTGTTCTGGGCTGTTTCGCTTGCCGTTCGTGAACAATTAACTGATACGATGATCGAGACACAAAAACGATATGAGCAAGCAGATGCCAAACGGATGTATTATTTGTCCATGGAATTTCTAATGGGACGATCGTTGGGAAATAACCTTTATAATCTCGGATTATTTAACTCGTTTGAAAAAGCAATGCGCAAGATGGGTGTTGATCTGGAAGAAATAAGGGAAAGTGAACCTGATGCCGCCCTTGGTAATGGAGGACTGGGACGTCTTGCAGCCTGTTACCTTGATTCACTGGCAACACTTGGAATGCCCGGATACGGGTATGGCATCAATTATGAATTTGGACTATTCAAACAGGAAATTGTTAATGGCTACCAGAAGGAAAAACCGGACTCCTGGTTGAGTCGTGGAACCCCCTGGGCCATTGAACGTCCTGAAGAAGCATGCATCATACCCATATATGGAAAAATTGAGCATTCCATTGACCGAGATGGCCACTACAATCCCATGTGGCTTGACTGGAAAGTTTTGATCGGCGTCCCCTACGATTTGCCTATTGCAGGTTTTGGGGGAAAAACGGTTAATTTCTTAAGGCTTTATACAGCAAAGTCTTCAGCTGAATTTGACATGGATATTTTCAATGAAGGGGATTATTTTAAAGCGGTAAAACAAAAAATTGCTTCTGAAACCATTTCAAAGGTTCTCTACCCCTCAGATTCATTTGACGCCGGGCGTGAATTGCGCCTGATTCAAGAATACTTTCTGGTGGCCTGTGCCCTTCGGGACATTGTGAATCGATTTCAACAAACCCATGACAGCTTTGACTTATTCCCGGAAAAGGTAGCTGTTCAGCTCAACGATACCCATCCAGCCCTTGCAATCCCGGAACTTATGAGGCTTTTGATTGATGAAAAAAATTTGTCCTGGGAAGCCGCCTGGGATATTACCAACAGAACCTTTGCTTATACAAATCATACCCTTTTGTTAGAGGCCTTGGAGAAATGGCCGGTTTATATGATTGAACATGTCCTTCCCAGGCATCTGCAAATCATATACGAAATAAACCGGCGTTTTATTTCTAATTTTTTTTTAAATATTGCAACCGATCCTGCTCGATTATCACGCATGTCTATTATTGAGGAAACTGAACCCAAACAGGTTAGAATGGCCAATCTTGCAATTGCCGGCTGTCACAGTGTGAATGGCGTGGCAACCCTTCATACCGAGTTACTAAAAACAATAGTTATGGCTGATTTTTATAAAATCTGGCCTGAAAAATTTAAAAATATTACCAACGGTGTCACACAGCGAAGATGGCTGATGAAAGCCAATCCGGATTTGTCGGATTTAATATCCGAAAGTATCGGAAACACCTGGATAAACAATATTGATCAACTGAAGAATATTGAGCCTTTTATAGAGGATAAAAATTTCAGACAAAAATTTCTATCAATTAAACAAAAGAATAAAGAGAGACTGGCGGATATTATTCTGCAGACGACCAGGGTTAAGGTCAACCCCGAATCTCTTTTTGATATCCAGACCAAAAGAATACATGAATACAAACGACAATTGTTAAATGTACTCCATATTATTCACCGGTATTTTTGCATCATTGAAGACGGGGCTTCACCAAAAGTATCCAGAACTTTTATTTTTTCCGGAAAAGCGGCGCCTGGATACTGGGCAGCAAAGCAGATCATTAAGCTGATCACAAGCGTGGGCCACGTCATTAATAATGATGCAAAAGTTAAAGATTTTATAAAAGTTGTTTTCATCCCGGATTACCGGGTTTCCCTTGCGGAAAAGATCATACCCGCGGCTGACCTGAGCGAACAGATTTCGACTGCTGGAAAAGAAGCTTCTGGTACCGGGAATATGAAATTTGCCCTGAATGGTGCCCTTACTATCGGTACACTCGATGGGGCAAATATCGAAATCATGGAAGAAGTGGGAGAGGATAATATCTTTATCTTCGGACTAAAAACCGCTGATATTCAGGAAATACACCGGACAGGATCGTATCATCCATGGGATTATTATCATCAAAATCCACAGATCAAAAGGGTGATGGACTCCCTGATAAATAATACTTTTAATAAACAGGATCCCGGTCTTTTTAAATGGATTTATGAGGCATTGTTAAACCAGAGGGATTATTATTTTAACATCGCCGATTTAGGCCCTTATATCAAAGTGCAAAAAAAGGTTGATGATTGTTTTGAGGAACCTGACACCTGGGCCAAAAAAGCAATTTTGAATGTTTCCCGTATGGGAAAATTTTCCAGCGACAGAAGCATACATGAATATGCTGATAAAATCTGGCATATCCAGCCTTGCTTAAAATAGGCTGCAACCAATAGGTCTGGTTTTTGAAATTTTTAAAATTTGATAAAAGTGTTCATCAAGTTTTATACGGTTTTTTGTTTTTCTTGGATTCAAACAATGCCGAGTCTGCCCGGCGCAGTAATTTTGTCAAATTTTTTGCATCATCAGGGAAAGTGGCAACCCCGTAACTTGCACGTAAATGCAGGTCAAGTCCTTTGTCTATAAGGTAAAGCGTTCGATCCATTTTTTTCTGGAGTTCTTCAGCCTTTTTTATTGCAAGGGCTTTGTCAAAACCCGGCAGGGCAACAACAAATTCATCCCCGCCATATGCAACACCGTAACACGGTTCGGCAAGCACCTGCTTTATGGTGTTGGCCACTTCCTTAAGGGCCTGGCTCCCATTGAGATGTCCGTGGGTATCAACAACCTGCTTGAAATTATCCATGTCCATAAATATAATTGACAATGGCTTTTTGCCTAACCCAATTCGTTGCCCTAAATCAGAATACAGGTAACGCACATTATAAAGATCTGTCAAACCGTCATGCACTGCCAGATGATAAAGCTGTTCCTTGTTCTGTCTGAGTTCTATGTTTTTTTTTGTCAGCTCTTTTATCAGTTCATCTTTATCACGCCGCAGCAGATAGTGTTCAATTGCCTCATTCAATGTTTTTTTAAATTCAGACGGTTCCAGAGGTTTGGTTACATACCGGAAAATTTCTCCGGTATTAATGCTGGGTATGATCTGGGCAACCTGAGTAAAACCGCTCAGCACCATGCGGATGGTATTTGGATATTCAGCTTTGATCTGGCGAAGCATGGTCAACCCATCTTTGCCAGGCATTTTCATATCGGAAACAACAATATGCACCGGTTCCTTTGCAAATATATCAAGGGCCTGATCAGCACTTTGGGCAAAAAGTTTATTATACGGTTCTTTGATCAGAGATCGTTCAAGGGATTGTAAAATATTTTTTTCATCATCAACAAAAAGGATTGTAATGTCTTCCATGATTTTATACTCCTCTATCAGGCACTATATAAATAACATGATTAAATTTTTTCCTGATTTGAAAATTTTAAACGATTCACCAGACTATTTACCAGACGATTCACCAAACTATTCAATTGGTAAAAAGCTTATGATAATGGCATGGAATAAGTCAAGGCATAAGTTTATCTTATGTTTTTTACTTTCATTTTGATTGCTTTGAAAAAAAACAGTTTTTGAAAAAACAATTTATCATGCAATAACTACATGTTACAGTTGCAATTAATGTCTGGCACTTTAATTGCTATAATATTTTAACAGGCAATTTTAGATAGTGTAAAAAATTAATATTTATCATCCCTGCTGTAATAACAAATGGAGGAATCAATGACAAATAACCCTCAACCCCTTGTTCTGGTGGTGGACGATAACCCGATGAACCTCCAGGTTCTTGGCAATCTTCTTAAAGAGGGGCATTTTAGAGTGGCAATTGCCCGTGACGGTATGCAGGCGCTTGATTTCGTATTTAAAAAGCAGCCGGATTTGATTCTGCTCGACATTATGATGCCGGGAATGGATGGATTTGAGGTCTGCAGGCAATTAAAAAAAAATGAGCAGACCAGACAAATTCCCATACTGTTTATTACAGCTCTTGCTGAGACAGAAAACAAACTCAAAGCATTTGCCCTTGGCGGAGAAGATTACATCACCAAACCATTTTCCAAAGAAGAAGTATTGGCCCGGGTCAAGGTTTTTATTGAAAGAAACCAGGCACTGGAAGAATTAAAGAAAAGTAAAGGGCAACTTGTGGCCTTTAACCTGACGTTAGAAGATATGGTTAAAAAAAGAACTGATAAAATCAAACAATTGCATGCAAGTCTTATTATAAAGGAAAAGATGGCATCCATAGGTCAGCTTGCAGCAGGCATTGCCCATGAATTAAACAATCCCATTAATTTTGTTTATACAAATTTTATTACACTTCAGGAAAACATGACGGATATCATTGAGATCATGGAAAGCTATAGAAAATTGGTAAAAGGGATTGATCTGACTGAAAACCACCGTCTCAGTCTTGAGAAAACAAAAGAGAAGGAGACTGCCGCCCACCTTGATTTTGTCTTAAAAGATCTTGATAATCTTTTTTTGGAAACTAGAGACGGATTTGATCGGATTTCCTGGATTATCAACAGCATGCGTAACTTTTCCAGGGTTGACCAGGCAAGTGATAAATCAGAATTTGATATTAACAAAGGGATTGAAGACACTCTGGTGATTGCCAGAAATGAATATAAATATCATTGTGATATCCATACACAGTTTGGGGAGATAAAGGCGATCCAATGCATTCCTCAGCAGTTGAACGAAGTCTTCCTCAACCTGATTGTTAATGCCTCCCAGGCAATTAAAGAACAGGGGCGCCATGAAAATGGAAATATTAAAATTAAAACTTACATGGACAAGGAAGATGTGTGTTGTGAAATAAGCGATGACGGTCCGGGAGTTCCAAAAAAGATTGCATCAAGAATTTTTGAGCACTTCTTTACCACCAAGGATATCGGGAAGGGTACGGGACTTGGACTGAGCATATCCTATGATATTATTGTCAATAAACATAGCGGACAGCTGACCGTCGGCCCGGGGGAAATGGGGGGTGCAAAATTCATGATCCGCCTGCCTTTAGTCCCGAAAAAAAAATAACTTTTCATTAAAGGCCTGTTATGAAAGAGATTACCATTCTTTTTGTTGACGATGAGCAAAGTGTTTTAAATTCTCTTAAGCGCTGCTTAATCAAAGAGCCGTATCAAAAATTATTTGCCCGGAGCGGCCAGGATGCGTTGGAGGCAATGGCCAAAGTGCCTGTACAGGTTATTGTCAGCGACATGAAAATGCCACAAATGGACGGTCTTGCCCTGCTTGAACAGGTCAAGAAAAAATATCCTGAAACAATTCGTCTGGTTTTAAGCGGATTTTCAGAAGTGGAACAGATTATTCCGGCTATTAATACGGGAGAGATTTACCGGTATATCAGCAAACCCCTCGAGCCTTTAGCATTTAAAACAACACTTAACTCGGCAATTGATTTTTATCTGTTAAAGCTTGACAGAAAGCAACTTGTGAAAAAACTTAAGATAATAAATCAGGATCTTTTGAAAGCACTAAATAAAAAGGAAAAGGCAGAACAGGCACTTGAAAAGGCCAGGCTAAGAGCCAGAAAATTAGATTCCCACATACAGGAACGACTGCTTTGCGGTCAGATCCCTAAGCATATTAAGGGGGCAAGCATTGCCGCATTCAATTTGTCAGCTGAGCACCTGGCAGGCGATTTTTATGAGATAATTGAATTTGCACCGAATCGTTTTGACATACTGATTGGCGATGTTATGGGAAAAGGCACCCATGCCGCATTAATCGGTGCTGGCACCAAACAGCATTTTCTCAGGGTTCTTGGTCAGGGCAAAGAACCGTCCCCATCCGCCCTTGTCCAGATGGTTCATGACCAGATTACCCAGAGTCTCATGGAACTTGAAAGTTTTGTCACAATCTCCTATGCAAGGTTTGATCTTGAACATCAAAAACTTGATTTTATTGATTGCGGGCACCCTCCTCTTCTCCACTATCAAGCATTGGAAGGTTCCTGCAGGTTTCATCAGGGTATCAATACACCCCTGGGGTTTATTAAAGAAGAACAGATTGTTGGAAATTGCCTGGACCTTTTACCGGGGGATATCATCGTTTTCTACTCCGACGGTATTACCGAAGCCAAATCCCCCGAAGGCCAAATGTTCGGGCCGGAAAGTCTGGCGCGCTTTATTGAAAAATATCATACCCTGGAGCCCGGGATGATGATTAAAAAGCTTGAAGAACAGATTAAAAGATTTGTTAATCATAAAGAATCAGGGTCTAAAAGAATAGAGGCAAAAAGATCATCGTCCGAAAAATTACAGCCCCAAAAAATACTGCCCCAAAAAATACAAGATGATAGTACATGCCTTATTGTTAAACTTAATGGGGCAAGGACAAATGAGAAAAACAATACTTTAGGAGATTGATCATGAAAACAAAATCTATTCTCGGGGTGATACTGATTGTAATAATTATCGGCACAGTATGGATGGTTTCACAAAAAACAAAAAATCCGGTTGTTGATTCGATTGTTGGTGATCAGGGTCAAAAAGTTTACCATTTGAAATTTGGCCATGATATGCCTGAAAACAGTGCCCAACACATTTCAGCCGTGAAGTTTGCTGATATTGTAAATTATAAAAGTAAGGGCAGTATTAAAATTAAAATCTTTCCAAATCAGGAGCTTGGAACAGATCAGCTAATGATTGAAATGGCACGGGCCGGAGAGCTTGCGATTATTTTACCGCCCAGCGCCAAAATGTCAACTTTGGTTCCGGAAATGCAGCTATTGGATCTGCCGTTTTTGTTTCCTTCCCGGGAAGAGCTCTATGAAATGCTTGATGGGAAACCAGGTCAGATGCTTTTAGATAAATTGAAACCCCATGGCCTTATCGGGGTAGCTGTATGGGAGAGTGGGTTCAAGCAATTTACAGCCAATAAGGAAATTCACACGCCAAAAGATTTCAAAAACTTGAATATCCGCACCATGAAAAGTCAAACCATAATGGAACAGTTTAAAGCGTTTGGTGCCAACCCAATTCCAATTGATTTTCAAAAAACTTATCAAGCGTTAAAAGATGGTGTGGTTGATGGCCAGGAAAATCCCCTGGCTTCTATTGTAGGGATGAAATTTCATGAAGTGCAATCCCATGTCATCATCAGTAATCATGCTTATCTTGCCCAGGTTATTGTCTTTAGCAGGAAAATTTTTGAATCACTTCCCCGGGATATTCAGGAAATTTTATACTCCACCGCCCGGGAAATTGCACCATTTGAAAGAAATGAAGTGATGGCCAAAGAAATAGAATTTATCAAAACGATACAAGCATCGGGAACTAAAGTTTATACACTCACCACGGAAGAACGTCGTAGCTTTCACGAGGCATCTAAAAATGTTGTGGCGCATTTTCGACCCCTAGGATCTGAACTGTTAAGCATGGTTGAGCAATTAATGAAGCAGAAACAGCAGGAAGTTGAAAACGAAATCATTATTGGTTTAAATGCTGATTTGGTAGCAGGGTCTGCATTATCAGGACAAGCCATCAAGCGGGGTATGGAGCTTGCGATCACTGAAATTAACCAAAAAGGAGGCGTTCTTGGAAAACAAATAAAGATAATTTCACGCAACAACTCTGGTATCAGTGCCCATGGGATCGATAATATGAAATACTTCAGCAAACTGAACAATCTGGTCGCTGTAATGTGTGGCATATACAGCCCTATTGCTCTTGCAGAGTTAGAAATCATTCACAAAGAAAAGCTATTATTCCTTGACCCATGGGCTGCTGCAACAAGTATAGTTGATAATGGATATAAACCAAACTATGTCTTTCGTGTATCGGTCAGAGATGAGTTTGCCGGGCCTTTTCTAGTAGCAGAAGCCTTAAAACGACATACAAAAATAGCTTTGTTACTGGTCAATGATGGTTGGGGCAAGGGCAATCTTGCCGGCATAACCAAAGCGCTTGCGAAAAAGAATTTAGCACCTGTGGCTGTGGAATGGTTTAACTGGGGGCAACAAGATATGACGTCGCAACTTGAACGAATTGAAAAGAAGAATGCCGATGTTATTCTCCTGGTAGCCGGAGCAAGCGAGGGAATAACCATCATTAAAAATATGGCTGGCCGTTCTAAAAGAACGCCTTTCATTTCTCACTGGGGAATCACGGGGGGACACTTCTGGAAAGCTGTTAACCGTGAGTTGGAACAGGTATCTCTAAGATTTCTGCAATCGTTTTCTTTTATGAACGCCACTAAAAAAATCCAGCAGAACTTAATCGAAAATTATTTCAAAGCGTATAATATAAATCATCCGGGAGAAATTTTTGCACCTGTGGGCACCGCACATGCATATGATTTAGTACACCTGCTGGCAATGGCTATTAAAAAAGCCGGGAATATGGATCGCCCGGCAATCAGGGATGCTCTTGAACAGATAAAGGCATACCAGGGCGTTGTTAAGCACTATGCTCCACCTTTTACTCCTTTACGCCATGATGCGCTGGATCAATCTTCGTTCTTTCTGGCAAAATATGATCGCAACGGGTATATTATTCCTGATTAAAGGAGAAAAACCATATTTGTAAAAAGGATACACACTATGCCGAACAAGGTTGTTTTAACGAGAAAACTTCAAAACAGAATCATTTTGAATTTTTCAAGCCTGGTTTTGGGAATGATGACGATTGTAATGGTTGTTGTTGTCGTAGTCCTTGTTTTGTTACTTAAAAAAGGGGTAGTTACCAACCTTTCTGCCCAGTCCGCCCATGCTCTGAAAATAATTGAGCAGCAAATCGAAAATATAGACAAAAATGTGATCAATTTTGCACAGAATCATTTTATCATTAACAGCATAGTTCATCCCCAGGGCCGGGAAGAATATATGCTAAAAATGATGGAGGATTTTGGAAAACTGGAAAGCATCTGTTCCATTACGATTCTTGATTACGCAGGTAATCTGATTCACTCCAACATTCCAGACCCTCACGATTTTCAAAAAGAATTGTATTTACGACCGGTACTTGAAACCGCCGAATCACTCATTGATCTGGACCATGATGCACAACACATCATTATTGCTGAACCGATCCTTCATTATGGCACCCCCATTGGAGCGGTGATCGCCGAAATTGCTATTAAGGATCAGGCTTCCCGATATCTACCAAAAAATGAGAATGCCTATTACAGTTTATACGCAAAAAATAAACAGATATACAGATACAATTTTAAGGAGACCGAGTCCTATATCATTACAAACACCTCTCAAACACATGAAAAAAAGCGTTCAGATGACAAATTGATTCTTCTGGATCTTCGTATCCAAATGGGGGCTGTTGAATCGGTATACATGGAACCTGTCAAGACTATTGTTTATCAACTCCTTGGAATCAGCCTGCTCTTTGTTATCATGACGGTCTTCATTGCCTGGAAATTAGGGAGCCGCCTGGCCCGACCTATTTTGCAAATGGTTCAAAAAACATCCGAAATTGAAACATCTTCAGGAATACAATACAGTCCTGTCGGGACGGGTGATGAGCTGGAAATACTGGCTATGACGTTAGATAACAGGGAGTCTCAGTTACGCCAATACAGAGAAAACCTGGAAGAACAGATAGCAGAACGAACCTCTGAATTAATTATCGCTAAAGAACAGGCAGAAGAAGCATCAAAAGCCAAAAGCGAATTTCTTGCCAATATGAGCCACGAGATCAGAACCCCCATGAATGCTGTTTTGGGATTCAGTGAGCTTTTGTCCTCAATGATTATTGATAAAAAACAAAAAAGTTACCTTGACTCTATTCAGTCAGCCGGGAAAAACCTTTTGATCATCATTAACGATATTCTTGATCTTTCAAAAATAGAAGCCGGGCATATGAATCTGCAATACGAATTTGCAGATCTCAAAACCTTGTTTAATGAAATCAAAGGTATTTTTTTTCCTGTTGTTTCAGACAAAAAACTTGAATTTATTTTTGATATGGACCCTAACCTTTCATCTGCCATGAAAATTGATGAGATAAGGGTCAGGCAGGTCCTTATCAACTTGGTGGGGAATGCTGTCAAGTTCACAGACAAAGGGAACATCCGACTGGCTTGTCGCCTTGAAGCACCAGATGATGACAAAAACAAAAAAGAGCTGAAAAAAATTGATCTGGTGATTTCAGTTGAAGATACCGGTATTGGTATCCCAAAAGAACAGCAAAAAATCATCTTTGAATCCTTCCGGCAGCAGGAAGAGCAAAATATCCGACAATACGGAGGTACCGGTTTGGGCCTTACGATAAGCAAACGTCTGGTTGAAATTATGGGGGGGACCATCTCTGTAAGAAGCCAGATAGGCGTTGGCACTGTTTTTGAAATAATTTTAAAAGATGTTGAGGTATCATCAAATGCAGTTGTTCCTGAAACAAGTCTGCCTTTTAATGCAGCAGATATTTCATTTGAACCTGCCCGAATCCTTGTTGTCGATGATAATAAATTAAACAGAGATTTGATCGTGGAATCTTTGTCCGGGAAAAATCTTGACATTATTGAAGCCAAAGACGGGCAACAATGTTTAACAAAGGCCTGGGCCGCAAGTTTTGACCTGATCCTTATGGATATCAGAATGCCGGTTTTAGACGGATATGAGGCCACAAAAAAACTTAAAACGAATCCCAAAACTGCAAAAATCCCCATCGTCGCCTTAACCGCCTCTATGACAGTTCAGGATAAGGCAAACGTTATGTCCTTCGGGTTTGACGGCTATCTTTTTAAGCCGGTGAATATTAAAGATTTAATTCAGGAATTGAGCAGATTTTTGAAACTCACAAAAAGGGAAATGAAAACAAGCGTTGATCAAACAGGTAAAGAAAATAATAGGGGTGAAATAATATCCAGACCACAGGAACTGATCATAAAACTTGCGAAAGAAATGATACCGGTATGGCATGAGCTGGATGGAGCCATGGAAATGGACCTTGCCCAGGAATTTGCACAACAGCTAAAAAAGATGGCCCTTGAATATGATGCAGACGATATAATCAGATATTCGGAAAAACTGTCTGAATTTATTGACAGTTTTGATATTAAACATATCCAGAGCCTTTTGTGTGAATTTCCTGATATGATTGACCCCGATAAAGGAGAGAAAACATCATGAATAATCGGAAAGAAGAATTAATTTTGATTGTGGATGACAACCCTAAAAATTTACAGGTAATCGGCAATATTTTAAGGGAAAATGGTTATAAAACCGCCATTGCCCAAAATGGATTACAGGCCATTGATTTTGTTGAGAAGAAAAACCCTATCCTTATCCTGTTAGATATTATGATGCCTGAAATGGACGGGTTTGAGGTGTGCGGACAGCTTAATAAAGCCCATATGACAAAAGACATTCCTATTATCTTTATCACGGCCTTAAATGATTCTTCAAATATAATAAAAGCTTTTGAAACTGGTGGTGTAGATTATATTACAAAACCATTTTTAAAAGAAGAAATGCTGGCAAGAATCAACGTCCATATCAAACTTAGAGATACCATGAAAAGATTGGAAGAGATATCGATTACCGATGAACTGACAGGCATTTTCAATCGGAGGTATGCTTATCGTATCATTGACAGGGAAATGAGTTTTTCAAATCGTGAAAAAACTTCCTTTGTGTTGTGTTTTATTGATATTGATAATTTGAAAATTATCAATGATATCTATGGTCATAGTGCCGGGGATCAGCTTATTTTGGAAGTTGTCAACGGACTGAAATCGACTATCAGAAATACTGATTACATCTTCCGCATGGGCGGAGATGAATTTTTAACTTTGCTCCCAAACACCAATATTGATGATGCACGCCTGATGATTAAAAGGCTGAATGGTCAGTTGAATCAGAGAGTAGTCTACAACAGCCCCATAGATTTCAGCTTTGGTTTTTCCCTATTTGAACCAGAGGACAAAAAAAGTATTGATGAATTGATCAAAGCCGCAGATACTTCAATGTATGAACAGAAAATAAAAAAAAAGAATGCCAGGTAAAATCTCCATTTATGATCTAAAATCATCCAGATTGTAATGGGTACAAAAATACTGATAGGTCCGGATCAATCCTTTTTCCAGTTCAATAGAAGGTTTCCACCCCATGGCACTCAGCTTTGAAATATCAAGTAGTTTGCGCGGGGGGCCATCCGGTCTGGTTGAGTCAAAACATACTTCCCCTTGAAACCCTGTGACTTTTTTCATTAAAATGGCAAGATCCCCAATTGCAATTTCCCTGCCTGACCCAATGTTAATATGGGAAAGCATGGGTTCAGTATTGCCAAGGAATTCTTCCTGGCTTAATCCCATAACATGAAGGCAGGCTTTCGCCATGTCGTCAACATGAAGAAACTCGCGTCTTGCCCTGCCTGTGCCCCAGACAATAATGTTTGTTTCATTGTTTGTTTTTGCCTCATGGAATCTTCGCATCAGGGCCGGAATAACATGGCTGTTCTCCGGATGGAAGTTATCATTTTCCCCATAAAGATTTGTGGGCATGACCGACCGGAACTGGGTGCCGTACTGGCGGTTAAAAGATTCACACAGTTTAATACCGGCAATTTTTGCAATGGCATAGGGCTCATTTGTCTCTTCAAGGGGACCTGTCAACAACGCATTTTCAGGCATAGGCTGTTGTGCGTTTTTTGGATAAATGCAGGAACTGCCGAGAAAAAGAAGGCGTTTTACATGATATTTATAGGCTGCCACAATAACGTTGTTCTGAATGGTGAGATTGGAATAGATAAAGTCACCGGGAAATGTGTTGTTTGCATGGATACCTCCAACTTTTGCAGCAGCAAGAAAAACATATTCAGGCTGCTCGGACTCAAAGAATGCTTGAACATCGGGCTGAACCAACAGATCCAGCTCACCATGGGATCTGGTTACAATATTGCTAAACCCTGACAAACAAAGACTGCGAACAATGGCTTTCCCTACCATTCCGTTATGGCCTGCAACAAAAATTTTTGAATTCTTTTTAATATTATTCATGATAATCAAATACCTCAAATCCTTCCTTCTTGATCAATGCATCTCTCTTTGCCGCCTTAAGATCAGATATTACCATTTCTTTTACCATTTCTTCAAATGAAATTTCTGGAACCCAGCCAAGTTCAATCCTTGCCTTTTCAGAACTTCCCAGCAGAGTTTCTACTTCTGTTGGTCTGAAATACCGGGAATCGATTTCAACAATGGACTCTCCTGTTTCAGGATCATAGCCTTTTTCTTCAAGGCCATGTCCTTCCCACTTTAATGTCATGCCAAGCTCTTTTGCAGTTACTTCAACAAAATGACGGACTGAATGTTGTATGCCTGTTGCAATAACATAATCTTCAGGTTTTTTTTGTTGAAGCATCAACCATTGCACTTTTACGTAGTCCCGGGCATGTCCCCAGTCCCTTCTGGCATCAAGATTTCCAAGAAATAAAGTTTTCTGCAACCCAAGTTTAATCCTGGACAATCCCCTGGTAATTTTTCTGGTAATGAAAGTTTCGCCTCGAAGGGGGGATTCATGGTTAAACAAAATACCGTTGCAAGCATATATATTATAGGCTTCCCGATAGTTAACCGTTATCCAGTAAGCATACATTTTTGCCACTGCATATGGCGATCTTGGATAAAAGGGTGTCTTCTCAGTCTGGGGAGTCTCCTGGACTTTTCCAAACAGCTCGGATGTTGAAGCCTGGTAAAATCGGGTCTTTTTTTCAAGACCGAGTATACGAATCGCCTCCAGAATTCTCAAAGTTCCCATGGCATCCGTGTCAGCCGTATATTCAGG
>JAFLJU010000118.1 GCA_022712835.1 Desulfobacteraceae bacterium | reverse complement strand
ATTATATCGGGGTGAGTCCGATATTTGCCACCCCCACCAAAACAAACACCAAAGCCCCCTGGGAACTTGCAGGACTGTCCAGGATAAAGGCCTATTCACGCCACCCGCTTGTGGCCATTGGCGGGTTGAATGCCGGCAATATTGAGCCAGCTATCCTGGCAGGTGCTGATTCCATAGCGGTGGTATCCGCCATCTGCGCGGCCCGGGATCCCTTTGAATCCGCTCTCACCCTTTGCACCCATTTTAAACACAAAAAACCTTCACAGGAGACCTCCCCATGAAAACCCATTTCAGAGCATTGACCATAGCAGGTTCGGACAGCGGCGGCGGTGCCGGTATCCAGGCAGATCTGAAAACCTTTTCCGCCCTGGGCTGTTTTGGCATGTCCGCCATCACCGCCCTGACCGCCCAGAACACCCGGGTGGTAACCGGTATTTTCCCAACCCCACCGGAATTTATCGGCCTGCAAATCGATGCCGTCATGGAGGATATTGGGGTGGATGCAGTAAAAATAGGCATGCTCCACTCCCCTGGGGTCATCGAAATTGTGGCCCAAAAATTAGTAGAATGGAAATGCCCCAATATTGTGGTGGACCCGGTGATGATTTCAAAAAGCGGGGACAAACTTCTCCAGGACGATGCGGTCCAGGCCTTAAAGGAATGTCTTCTTCCCCTGGCCACCCTGATTACCCCCAACCTTCCAGAAGTTTCGGTATTGCTGGGCCGCCCGGTTGAAAAAAAAGAAGATATGGCCCAGGCCGCAAAAGATCTTATCGCCTTTGGATCTGCCAATATCCTTGTAAAAGGCGGCCATTTAACAGATGATGACAGTTGCGATCTCTTATATCAAACCGAAAACAAGAAAATGACACAACTTTTTGGAAAACGGATCCAGACCCCCAACTCCCACGGCACCGGTTGCACCCTGTCCTCTGCCATAGCCGCCAACCTGGCAAAGGGGATTGAGTTGGAAATCGCTGTAAAAAATGCCAAAGCTTATCTCACGGGTGCCCTTGGCGCAGGAGCAGATTATCAGACAGGAAAAGGCCACGGCCCGGTCCATCATTTTTATGATCTCTGGCCAAAAGTGTGAGGCACCATAATGCTTAAGGAACACAGCTCAATTATTCAAGATGTACAAAAACTAATTGATATCGGCATTGCTGCCCTTTCATTTATCGCAGCCTATTACATAAAAAGAAATATTCTCCCCGGGAAACTGAGCGGTCTTGCCATTGGCCCCAACTACTATATTATTCTTCTGCTGATTATCATTGCCTGGTATCTTTCCTTTAGATGGATGGGCATGTACATTTCCTATCGGGAAAAACCGTTTCAGCAGTTTTTCATGGCCATCCTAAAATCCAACTTTCTGGGGCTAACCTTGGTGAGCATTGCCATCTATTTTCTGCATATCCAGGATATCAGCCGATCTTTAATCAGTATATTTCTGGTGCTGAATATTTCATTGCTTACCCTGACCAAATTTGCGACCTATAAAATCCTGGAAAGAATAAGGACAGATGGACTGAACACACGAAATATTCTGGTGGTTGGGAGTAAAGGCCGGGCAAAAAATCTGATTGAAACAGTGGAAAAATATAAAGCCACCGGCTACAAAATTCTAGGGTGTTTTGATGTGGAGGAAACACTCTTAGGGAAATCTGTTTTCAATAATCATTGTGTAATCGGCCTGACCCGTGATCTTGAAGAATATCTGAAAAATAATATTGTTGATGAACTGATTTTTGCCATGCCCCTTAAAAAATTGGGAAAAGAAAATCGGGCCCTTATACTTGCAGAAAGCCTGGGGATCAATGTCCGTATCATACCCGACTGGGAACTGCATCATTTAATGTATCAGCCGGGCATCTCCAAAATTAGGATCGACGATTTTCTTGGAATTCATACCATGTCCCTTCAGTCCACCCCCCATAATCAAGGGGCGATCCTGATAAAGCATGTCTTTGATTTCATGGCAGCTTTAGGCTTGACGATTGTGTTGCTGCCCCTTTTTATGGGAATCGCCCTTGCCATAAAATTTTTTTCTAAAGGTGATGTTTTCTATCAACAGGAACGACTGGGAATGAACGGCAGACAGTTCATGGTATATAAATTCAGAACCATGGTATCCGATGCAGACGAGCGTCTCAAGGAACTTGTCCGGATGAATGAGGCGGACGGCCCTGTGTTTAAAATCAAGAATGACCCGAGAATCATTCCCTATGTGGGCACCTTTTTGCGCAAGAGCAGCCTGGATGAACTGCCCCAGCTGTTTAATGTATTAAAAATGCAGATGAGCCTTGTGGGGCCAAGGCCGCCAATCCCCAAGGAAGTGACCGAATACTCGGTATGGCAAAGGCGCCGGCTGTCCATGAAACCCGGGATGACCTGTTTGTGGCAAATCACACCCAATCGAAATGAACTGAGCTTTGACGAATGGATGAAACTGGACCTAAAGTACATTGACAACTGGTCATTGCTAAATGACATAATCATTTTAATCGCAACGGCCAAGACGATTCTGACCGGAGCGGGAAGATAATCCTTAATTGAATCAAAATCGTCAACTAAGGACCGCTGAAATCCTTTGTTGCCCCTCCAGTCTTCTCGACTTTTTTACTTTGCTTAATAGGGGATCGAAAATAAATTTTTCACCATATTGGGTGTGTTATTTACTTCTCCCCCCTAACCTAATCGGACACTACTGAAAAATTCCATAAGTTAAAAAATACTTATAAACAGCTTCTTCACCCTCAAGGCTAGTTTTGCCGCACGAATCAACACTAATATCTTTTTTAATAGCAACGGTATTAAACGTTCCCGCACCTATAGCAATATAATCATGCCCCATGAGCGTAGGTGAGAATCTGTCTGTTAGTATTGGACTTCCATAAGCATTCTCTCCGGCAGACTCTTCAACTCCAAGCTCTCCAAGAACGTTGTGTCCCCAGGACCAAATATCTCCATTATCTTGCAGAGCGACAGAATGCCAAGAGCCAATGTCGATAGAAACAAAATTCCCAGAAATTGGAATTTTCACAGGAGAGTTCTGATTAGATGATGCAGGATATCCAGGGTTATTAGGATCTTCACCAAGGCCTAATTGGCCGTCTGCAGTTTGCCCCCACGTCCAAAGCGAACCATCTTCTTTAATAGCCAAAGAGTTGAATCCACCAGCAGCGATTGCTTTGAACCGGTCTCCTATCGCACTGATTTGAACAGGAGTGTCTTGACCGGCATTAGGACCAAAGCTTCCACCATTGCCTACCTCTCCATAATAATTACGCCCCCATGCCCAGAGAGATCCATCTGTCTTAATAGCTAACGTATGTTCGGATCCCGCTGCCACGGCTTTAAAGTTGTCACCAATTTTAACAGGGAGTTTTTGGTTATCAACTATTCCATTACCTAATTTCGAAAACATTCCGATGCCCCAAGCCCAAAGAGAATTATCATCCTTAATACCAAGCGAATAATACTCACCTGCAGAGATGGCTATATATTTAGATCCAGCATCAACTTGGATGGGAGATGTGATATAACTGGAATCACCATGTTCTATATCCAAAATATCCATGCCATTACCAAGTTGTCCAAACTGAAAACTTCCCCAGGCCCAGAGAGATCCACTATCATCAATGGCGAGAGTATGATTCGTCCCTGCGGAAACAATGTTATAATTGCTGCCTATCATAATAGGTGAAGACTGATCAACCTCATTACCAATGCCTAATTGCCCTTCGCTATTCCTGCCAAAAGCCCAAAGTGATCCATCGGCCTTAACAAATGCAGTATGCCCTGCCCCAACTGCAAGGCTTTTTATGCCTGATGATGATAATTCTGCAATATATTCTTCTGCCTCTTTTAAATTAAAGTCACTACTTTTCGCAAACATTATGATATTTTTTGACCAATCCATAAAATTTACATTAGTATCTGATTTTCCGATCTCAGAATCAGCAAAACTAAGGCCGATCTCAGTCTTTTTAGCTAACATCGCCGCATCTTCTGTACTGCCAGTTACAGCTTTTGCACCATTGAGGATAGCTATAATAGCCTGGTCACGCCTAAATACTCCATCATCCAGCGCAGCTACCCAATAGGCAAGTCCTGCTGCTACTGGAGCACGGCTTAACGAATTATTGTAAATTGTTTCGATAAATTCTGTATTGCTGGACCCTTGTGGATATTTTGCTTGCGTTTCAGGTTGATCAAAAAAGGACTGTGCTACCTGCTCAATGGTGAAAGCACCTGTTTCAACCGCATTGGCCCAATACATCAAACCACTATAAAAGGGTGTTGAAACCATTCAATTTGTCTACGGATTATAAATGTCCGCCACCCTTTTAATCATATTTTTCTAAGTTTTTCTGCTTGAATTGTCTGTTATGGTACCTGATTGTGTTTTTAGCCTTTTAAAATCTCATCTCAGAGCGGCTCATTATATAATTCAGGTAATATCAAAACAATCCGACCAAATCGGCTCTGAAAAATTCCAATATTTAAATTTTGTAACCTTTATCTTATCCTGTGGCTGCGAATAACTCCTTTTGTCCGTCATCTTTTTTCTTGGTTTTTTGTCTTGTGCCCGCCATTTCTATCAATAAGGTTACTATTGTCGTGAATGTAGAACGGACAACAACCCCATCCTGGCTTCGTACTCTTGTATGTTCAAGACCTTCTCGTTTTTTCATCAGGTTAAAAGGCCTCTCACAGTTTTTCCGGATACCTATTGCTTGTTGGGATGAATCAAGAAAAGACGGCATTGGCTGAAAATATCCTTTATCAAATGCAATCGTCCTTGATTTGGAACAAGTTGATTCCAATATACATTCTCCGGGATTTGCATCACATTTGAATTCATGCCCATCTTGTGAAGCTCCCAAAATTTTCATTGGAATTTCGCAAAGATCATTGCAAGTTACTCTCACTGGAGATTCCAAAATATTATCGGGAAGCAGTACCGTTTCAGACGGCGGTGCGACAATATACACACCAGTTTCTTCAAGTATAGAACCATCTTTATCATGATAAGCCTGGTCAGCTGTTATCAATTTCATATCAATACCCAGTGCCTGGGCAAGATGGATTAAGGGTTTTAAGAAAAGACTGTCATGATGATTCGCTGCTCCGACAATTGAAACCAAGGGGAAACTATGCCCAGTTGAAGGATTTATAGCTGTTAATGTATGTAGCCGGTATCCGATAACATAATGGGATTTATCTCTTTTATTGCGGCGTTTCCCACAATCACAGTCGGGATCGGAATAAATTCGTATCTTTTTGCCGTTGACCTTGATTGTACATAGAGGATAATTAATTTCAGCAGGCAACTCAGTTGAGTCAACCCCATGCACGACA
>JAFLJU010000272.1 GCA_022712835.1 Desulfobacteraceae bacterium | reverse complement strand
CTTTGGCAACCAGGGCCAGGTGGATTATACGGCGGCCAATGATTTCTTAGGTAAAACCTTGTTTCTGGAGCGCCAGCGTCATCCGGAAAGAACCTATAAGGTCTATGCCTGGACTGCCTGGGGCGGGGTGGGAATGGCCACTAACCCCACGGTGAAAAAGGTTCTGGAAGACCGGGGAATTCAGTTTCTGCCCATGGATCAGGGGGTGAAATTTTTCATGGCCGATCTTTTGGACAAAACCGAGTCTGAAATGGTTTTTTCAGGGCTTGATTACGATTTTGACATTGACGGGTTGCTGGGAGATCCTGTTGACAAAGCCTTTCCCTTCCTGGATGACATGGTGGAACAGACCGATTCCAGCGTGACCTTTTCCCGGGTGCTTGATCTGAACCGGGATCTATTCCTTAACGACCACACCATGGGGGATGTCCCATTGTTCCTGGGGTCCACGGGCATCGAGACCATGGCCGAGGTGGCGGGGTCTTTGGCCGGATCATCGGCCGAATCATCGAAAGGTGGCGGGAAACATTTTACCGGGTTGTCGGATTTCTCCATCCCCTACGGGATTAAATTGCTCAAGGGAAGGCCAAAGGAGTTGTTGATCCAGGGAACAAAAATAGATAAGGATGCCTTTGAATGCAATATCTCTTCTGTGTTTAAGAATCCAGCAGGTGTGATCATGGGAGATCCCAAACGCCATTACCAAGGGACCTATCTGTTCTCGCAAACTCCTTTGGCTCCAAAGAAGATAACGCTGCCCTCCTTCTCTCCTGTTACCTTTGAAGGGGATATCCAAACGCTTGTCTACCATCCCAACCGGCTGTTCATGTTCGGACTGTTTGGCACCATCATGGATATTAATTCCTTTGACGGGACCACCCTTATCACCACCCTGGAAGACAAAAGCGATGGGCAGTTTTTTAAGGGAGTGAAAGATCCGAAGTTTGTGGCGGCACCGGTTCTGGTGGATGCCATGTTCCAGACCGGCGGGTTGCTTGAATTTTTCACAAGTTCCCGAACCGTACTGCCCTACAAGATTCATTCTTTGAATTTTTATGGCAATATCCAAAAAAGTAAGCCTTACTACTGCATCACCCGGAAAATAAAATCAGGAGAGGAAACCAATACCTATGACCTGATCCTGACCGATGACAAGGGCAATGTATCCGTGGAAATTTTGGGGTTTGAAATGGTGAAACTTAACCAACTGGCGCAAGAGGATAGGATTGCTGACAAGGTCTCCTTTCTCCAGGACGCAAATGAAACAAAGGAAACCATGTCCTAGACGGGTTTTTATTTAATCTCAACCAACAAGGCCGCCGGCAATTATGCTGGCGGTCTTTTTTGTTGGGTCAAAGGATCCTTTTTCCCCCGGTTCAAGATCAAGGACAGCCGTCTGCCGACCGGGGTCCGCCAGCGCCTGGCCCTCCAACTGAACGATATGTCCTTTATGATTATTTTAAAAACGGATGGTGAATTTGGTGATTAAGACGTCCCTTGCCGATTTAATCTTTTCATGGTAAAAAAAATCGGATTCTTTTTAACCTTAAAACTGATTTTTTAAAACGGGTGGGGGGATATCACCATTTGAGTGGGAATGCCGATCATTTAAGGAAAAAATATTATGTGCCGGCTACATATTAACGAAGACTCTTCCTAGGACAGACTGAGAATTGAACCTGTGATTTCCATTATACTTATCAAAAAGGTAGAACTTGGACCCAGACAGATGACATTCGGGTTTGAAGACCGGATATCAAAAAATATGGATAGGGTATTTTTGTTTATTGAAAAAGAGTATCAAGCCGGTGGCCCAGTCGCCCTATCTATTTTAATATCAGCTGCAACGCTGTTGGATGATCTGTCAGTACCGGAGATCCTTCAGGCCATGTTCTCGCTCGCCGAAGAATTAAAGATTCATTTTTTTTCCAAAGACCATACTTCTTCTCCTTTGCAAACAAAGCAGATGCTAATCGAGAACCCGGATACCGCTGTTTTTGTTGTGATAAACAGGCAAGTTGATAGGCAGTGCTTTGAGCAGGTTAAAAAAAATTGCATATCTTTTTTGTCAACATCGCTGGAAAGGCCCAAATCCACCGCCACTTTTTTCATACACCCCTCCAAAGTAAAATCGGGGGGATTTTTTTTAAGGTCGCGGGGTTAGTTCGACGAAACTGAGCTTTCCGAGGTCCAAACACTTGTGAGTGCCAATTTTTGGGCGCAACTATCCTGTGGCGTAGGATATATACATAAATTCTGGGCGTACATCTTGATCATAAGTTTATCCAGAAGGAGCCCAGGCTCCCTGTAGCATAGCAATTCGTTTTCGTGCTGTAATCAGTGTGTCAAAAGACGGGTGCCCTTTAGGCAAACGCAAAAATAGACTGCGGGAACCTTTGATGATCCTACCTGGGATGTTTATTATTGAAAATCTGATTCTCTTCATCCGCTTGTTTGCCATGGATGGCTCTAAAGCTAAATTTTTCATCATCTCATTCAAATTTAAGGCGATGATCATTATCCACCACCACGCAGCATTCTCACCAAAATCTGCGGAAGGAAGTTTACCTCCGGCCAAATCGTCTTTCATTACCGCATGGACCTCCTCGCTTTTACCGCATCTTGCATGAAGCCAGTGAATCAGGTCTTCTCCATTCATATCAACCGCCTTTATATTTGTGACGATGCCAAAAACCTTATATTTTTTCGAGTCTATCTGTATTGTAGGGAAAGGAAGAGTTAATTGGGGATCTTCCATGCCGGGCAAAGGTTGTTGTTCCTCAAGGGCCTGACGTTTGGCGAGGTATCTGTATTCCGGGGCATTCTTGCTGTGACACAGCGCATTGGGAACAAAGCAAACTTCGGCCCATTCGCTACCGGTCTTCATTGGCTTTCCACCCGTATCTTTGTAAATCGGTTGCCACTCAGAATCAGGGACTTCGGTAACAGCAGTTTTAAAGGCTTTTGTCACATTGCAACCTATTGCAAATTCAATCCTGCCAAACCGTTCATTTTCTCCTTTCTCACAGTATCTTAAAAGATCATGCTGATATCCCGCCGTGTCTGATCTAAGTTTTACTTTTTCCACGTCTTCAGGAAGGCAATCCAAGGCTTTCTTAAAGACTCGTAATTGTTCAAAACCCGCAGGAACATTACCATCTCTAAATTCTGTGTGCAGAATCACTCCATGTTCATACCACCATGTATTAAAGGGTTGATATGATTTGAACCCTTTATAGCACCAAAGCGCATTCGCTTTATTTGTCTCAACAAGGGTTGCATCCGTATCTAATGTTGCCGTTTTCTGTGGCTTCACTAAATTCAGACGAGCACAGAAGTCTTTATTTATTTTCTCCAATCCCGATAAGTGTTCATTGGAAGCTGGAATAAAGGCTTTTACTGTTGTTTCAGTACGAATCTTTTCCTGCTCGGGCTCATGAAAATTCGATAAATATCTAAAGGCGGCTGATGGTGATGGCACAGATCTCTTTTTCTCTTTACGCCATCTTCTTTCCAGGGCTCTGCGTACCTTGCGCCTCAGTCCATGCAATTCACATTTGCGCAATATTTCACAAAACCCTTCATCCGCCTCAAGTATTTTTAAATCTTCAACGCAGGTTCCACCTGCAAGGTTCAGTAGCATCAGGGACAACACCATTTGTGTATCTGTCCAACCCTGACCGTTTGTTCTTATTTTCAAATGTTTCTGGATAGATTTGGATAAGCCAACCACCTTGGCAAGATCAAGGTAAACTGGCAAACCGGCCAGCGCTGTCATACCGGTGTCTTTTTTTTCCTCTTCGTACTTGAACGGTAATACGCCTTGTGTCATAATATGATTCACCTCGTTGATGATAGTTTTTTGTTCGCACAAACATTCTATCTGCTTGAGCAATCAAGCACAACGAGGTTTTTTATTTTTTTGATGGTGGATTGGGGAAAGGGCGGATCAATATACTTTTTCGCGTCACCTTATCCGTGAACTGAAAATTTGGCAGGCCAGGCTGACATCCTATGCACCTAAGGCAAAGCAGCCTTTTTTCCCGGGGAGTAGAGAAATCAGAAATGGTATAGTACTGCTTGATAGAATTCTTGAAAAACAGGATTCTTATTCGATGATTATTGCCTGTATGAAATATCAATCAAGGATTGTTAAACTGACAGAAACCATTGTCGTATTGACAAAGTTTTACAATCAAAAGCGGTCATTCTGGCAGATATTTATCGACCAAATGCAGGCCTTTGAAATCAACCTGACGACAATTAAAAACGATAAAAAGATTTTTTCAAAATACCGAAGACTTTCCGAAATCATCAAGTCTCCATATCCTTATCCGATGTTGACCGAAGCGGAACGATTATTGATTGATGTTCAAGCTTTTCATCAGCAGGTTGAACGTGAAAAAATGAAGACGTTTCGTTCGAACGCCATGGAGAAAACAGAGAAAATGATCAGAAAGCTGATAAGCCTGTTTGATACCTTTGAAAGCGATCTGGAATACCGGAATAATTGTCTGCATGAATTAAGGATTTTGAATAAAAGGATTGGAAAAAGTGGCCGCATTGAAGAAATAAATACCTTGTTCAATGACGCTAAAGATCTGTTTGTGGATGTGATAGAAGAAATATAGAAAGCGCAGAATAAGGGGAGGTAAACTTGGTAAAGAAATATTTCGAGGATCTTTTTGATGGAGAACGGCTTTGTTGCGATACCATAGAAATGACAAAAGAAAGGATTTTATCCTTTGCAAGGGAATTTGATCCCCAGCCCTTTCATATCAGTGAGAAACTGGCAGAAGCTTCCATGTTCAAAGGGTTGATTGCCTCTTCTCTTCATACCTTATCCGCCTGTACAAGGGTTGTGGTGAATGCGCTTGAGG
>JAFLJU010000478.1 GCA_022712835.1 Desulfobacteraceae bacterium | reverse complement strand
CGGAACAAAAAATCTTTCAGAAATATATGGCGGCCTTCGATCTCCTTGGCAATTTTTTTTCCGGAAGCTGTCAGGGTGACATACCCATAGGGTTCATAATTGATAAATTCCTGGGCCGCCAATTTCTTTAGCATTCCGGTGACGGATCCCCGTTTGATATCCAATTTTTGGGCAATATCCTTTGATCTTGCAACGGTATTCTTTGTCTGAAGTTCCAATATGGTTTCAAGATAATCTTCAAGGCTCTCGGAAAGTTCATTCTCTTCGGTCATTTTGTCTCCTTTACATTATGTTAACTGTTATTCTTATACCCTGATTATATAGTAAGTCAAATAAATATTATTTAGCCACTAAGAAAATATTATTGACATAATTAAAAGTTAGTTGTATAAAACTTTTAATTCAGAGCGATACAAAATTACTCACACCCATGTTAGGAGAAACCATGGCAACCATAAAATTACGAGAGATGCAGGTAAATCAGACTGGCGTTATTGTGTCTGTTAAAGGATCAGGAGAGCTTGGCAGACGGATTCGGGAAATGGGGCTTGTTCCTGGAAAACAGATAAAAATACAGGGTAGAGCCCCTTTGTATGATCCGGTATCTTTAAGGATCATGGGTTTTACACTGACCCTTCGCAACAATGAAGCTGATAATATTCAAGTGGAGGTTAATTAAATGAGTTTTGCCATTGCATTGGCCGGGAATCCGAATTCCGGTAAAACCACTCTTTTCAACACACTGACCGGCGCCCGCCAGCATGTTGGGAACTATCCCGGGGTAACCGTTGAAAAAAAACAGGGAACCTGCACAAGTGATGCGGGAGTATTTAACGTAGTGGATCTTCCCGGAACCTATTCACTGACAGCCTATTCCCTGGAGGAAGTGGTGGCAAGGGATTATCTGGTCAATGAATCGCCTTCCATAATTGTTAATATCGTGGATGCTTCCAACCTGGAAAGAAACCTTTATCTGTCGGTTCAGTTCATGGAGATGGGGGTTCCTGTCTGCGTGGCCTTGAATATGATGGATGTAGCCAAAAAACGGGGGATCCGGATCGATATTGAAAAATTGTCCCAGCTTTTAAATGTCCCGGTGGTGCCCACGGTTGCTAGAAGTGGGGAAGGCAAGAAAAAATTGCTGGAAACCATTGCCGCAACCATTGTCAGCAACACGGACAAAGAAGTGGCGCCCTTAAAAATTTCCTATGGGATGGATATTGATGGTGCTTTAGATGAGATGGAAACCATCATCCTTTCAGACAGTTTTTTAACCCAAAATTATCCAGCCCGGTGGACCGCTCTTAAATATCTTGAAAATGACCAACAGATTATAGATATGGGGAAAAGTGCCAACGCGGATGTTGCACAAACTCTTGCGAAAATTGTTAACAAGGTAACAAGGCATTTGGAGGCAACACTGGATACGCACCCCGAAGGGATGATTGCCGACCAGCGGTATGGATTTATCAATTCACTTCTGAAACAGAATGTGGTGACCTATGCCTATGATAGAAATCGCCTCCAGCAGTCTGATAAAATAGACAAGATCGTGACAAATAGATTTGTAGGTCCTGTGATCATGGTGGCAATTCTCTTGGGATTGTATCATTTTACCTTTACCTATGGGGCAATCCCCATGGGCTGGTTTGAAACCTTCTTCGGCTGGTTGGGGTCAGTGGCAGACGGGGTATTGCCCGACGGATATCTTAAATCCCTGGTGATCTCCGGGATTATCGATGGCGTGGGTGGGGTGATGGGATTTGTTCCCTTGATCATGTTTATGTTTTTGGGGATATCCTTTCTGGAAGATTCAGGATACCTGGCCCGGATGGCATTTATGTTGGACCGGGTGTTTAGAATATTCGGACTCCATGGCAGTTCGGTAATGGCTTTCATCGTTTCCGGTGGGATTGCAGGGGGTTGTGCGGTTCCCGGCGTCATGGCCACAAGAACCCTTAAATCTCCCAATGAGCGGCTGGCCACCCTTTTGACCGTTCCATTTATGAACTGCGGTGCCAAACTGCCGGTATTTGCCCTGCTTGTGGCAGCCTTTTTTTCTGAAAACAAGGCCCTGGTAATGTTGGGGATTACACTCATCTCCTGGGTGGGGGCATTGCTGGTGGCAAGATTGCTGCGATCGACCCTTATTCGCGGTGAGGCCACTCCATTTGTCATGGAATTGCCCCCCTATCGTATGCCCACCCTCAAGGGGCTTTTGATCCATACCTGGGAAAGAACCTCGGCATATGTAAAAAAAGCCGGGACGGTTATTCTCGGGATATCCGTTCTGCTCTGGGCCATGATGACTTTCCCAGAGCTTGGCAGTCATCAGAAAGATCTGTTTGAAAGTAAGCGCGCTGGATTTACCCAGGAGATGACAGCATCGGCTGTGGAAGAGATTATGACCCAGGATTCCGATGCGCTGTCACCCAAAGCCCTGGCCCTAAAACAGGCCCTTGTTAAAATTGATCAGGAAGAGGCCCAGGCAGGATTGAAAAATTCCATTGCCGGTCGGATAGGGGTTGCCCTGGAGGGAATTACACGATATGCCGGGTTTGACTGGCGGACCAATATCGCCCTTGTGGGGGGATTTGCAGCCAAAGAGGTGGTGGTGTCCACCCTGGGAACGGCTTACTCCCTTGGGGAAGTGGACCCCGAAGAAACCGGTTCTCTTTCAG
>JAFLJU010000117.1 GCA_022712835.1 Desulfobacteraceae bacterium | reverse complement strand
GAGCAGATCCGTATCGACTTCGATATTGGAAAGACCCAGAGAGGTAATTAGTTTATGAGTGTCGGAACAGGATACTGAAACAGGGCGTTCACTCACCAAAGTCATCAATTCCAAAGTCTTTGCATCATATGCGTTCAGATAGTCGGCAAGGGGATGTTTTTGGGGGTCGTCATCATATAATTCCATGGATAAAGAATGCCATTGGGCTGCGGTTACTGGTTCAAGGGCATACCCCAGGTTTTTTGCGGCGCGGCTCAGATCACGGAACCGTGTCACAGAATCAAACAAGTGATATGTCTTGTTCGTCTGGTTTGCCGTGATGGATCCCAGAATAACCTTGGATACAGTGTTAACCGGTGTGAGCAAAAGTTTCATGATCGAATCCGGGTATTTACCGATTATCATGGAGGCCTTCAAGATCCTCCAGAGAAAATCTCCGGCCAGTGTAATCATGCTCTTTTTACTGAAGATAAGGCCTGGCCTGTAAACTATGCAGGGAAATCCTTTTTTCTGTATTTTATTGATAAGACATTCACTGATCCATTTGGATTTTATATATCCGTTGGCGATGGTGGAAAGACTTTCAGGGATATCTTTTTCGTTCAGGCTGTCTTCCCGACCAAACTCGGTGAGAAGAATGCCGATGGCAGACACATAGTGGAGCGAAATGACATCATTTTTAGTGATACATAGTTTTATGATCTCAATGGTACCGTCCACATTTGCTTTTTTCAGCATGCTATATGGTTTTAGATGGTGTACCTGGGCTGCGCAATGGAATATTAGATCACAAGTTTTCTGAATCATTTCATAGGATTTTGTTTCCAGCCCAAGGTTCGGCTTTGAAATATCACCGGCCAATAGCGTAAATCGTTTCTCTAATTTTGAAAGGTCAAGATTTAAACCAAATTTTTTATTGGTTGCTGCGAGTCTCGCCATTAAATCATGGGATTTTTTTCCAGGTCGAATCAGAAGGTAAACATGGCTGTTGGATTTGGTCATCAGGTCCCTGAATGTATGACTGCCCAGCAATCCTGTGACCCCGGTCATGAAAATCACCCGGTTTTCCCGGGCAATCCTTATTGTATCAGGAATGTCCGGGAGGGTATCAGCAAGTTTAAGAGCTTCTTTTAGATCCGGATCATTTTTGGGATCATCACTCTTAAGGGTTTCCTTTTCATGCTGAGAACCTGTTTTTATCTCTTCTTTGGGAACATCATATTCAAGACCCAGGATGCTTAAAAGACGCTCGCTTATCAGCCGGATACTCGGGGCCTGGACCAGGCTTGTGGGAGATATGGAGGTCCCCAGTTCATTTTCGAACTGGGTTAGAAGTTCGATTCCGTTCAACGAGTCAATACCGATATCAATCAGTTTTTCGTCATTGTCTATATCTTCAATTGCCAGGTCCAGCACATTGGAGATGGTCTGTTTCACTGTTTCAATCATTTTCTCAAGTCGAATCTCCTTTGGAAGGGAGGCAAAGTCGGATGATACTGCGTGGCCTTCCTGGTTTTTGCCCGCCTTAATCCGGTTTTTGATTAAAGAGAGGCGGGGCGGAACATTCATGGTTCCTTTCAGATGATCTTCCAGGCCGACTCCGGGAACACCCCATATGAGCTTTTTGTTTCCAAGTATCCGTTCAAGATATTGAGTGAAATCATCATTGCTCAATCCGTCAAATCCAAATTTCTGAACTTTTTTAAGAAGTGATTTGTCTCTGGATATAATGCCGGTCTGGCGAAAAAGACCCCAGTCAATATATTGGGCGGTCAATCCCTTTGCATGGCGCAGGTGTGCAATGGATTTTAAAATGCTGTTGGCAGCTGCATAATTTGACTGGCCGACATTCCCCAGCACGCCTGATATGGAGCCCATGAGAAAGAACATGCTTAAGTCCAGATCTTTTGTCTCTTCATGCAGGTAAATACCACCGAATGCCTTGGGTGCCAGTACCTGATATGCCTCATCCCTTGTCATATCCTTTAAATAATTGTCCTTTAACACCACAGCGCAGTGGAAAATACCATCCAGCGACGGATGATTTTTCCCGACGTCGTGTATGAGTGCAGCCACCTCCTCTCGTTTGGACACATCTGCTTTATATATCAGAACGTCAGCCTTTTTTTGCAAGTCTTTAATATCAGCATCTGTTTCAGGGTATGTTTTTCCTGAACGGTTGACCAGAAGGATGGTTTTCGCACCCTTTTTACAGAGCCACTGGGCAATAGCAAGGCCAAGACCCCGGGCACCGCCAATGATTAAATAGGATCTGTCCTTTTTCACCAGAGCCTCTTGCGGCTGATAGAGAACAGGGCTTACAAGTTCACCCCAGGAAGGTTTCAGGACCACCTTGCCGAAATGAAGGGCTTTGGACATATGGGAAAAGGCATCTTTGTATGTGGCCATGGAAAACAGGCAGTAACAATGTTGCTGTATTATTTTTTCTTTGAAAATAGTCTTGAGCTCATCAACAATGGGTTTGCCCATATTGCTTTCAGGCGAAAAGATGTCGGCCATATCAATGCCGAAATAGGAGATGTTTTTTCTAAAAGGGTAAAGACTGATATGAGTTTTATCATAGATGTCCCGTTTGCCCAGCTCCAGAAAACGGCCACCACGTCTTAACAGGCCAAGGCTTTTTTCAATATAGGGACCTGCAAGGGAATTGAGAACGATATCGACACCCTCGCCCCTGGTATCCCGGTAGATTTTTTCACTAAAATCAAGGGTGCGCGAATTGTAGACATATTTTACACCCAGAGATTTTAAGAGGTGTCGTTTAAATTGTGTCCCGGCCGTGGCAAAAACGGTTGCCCCCTTATTTTTCGCTATCTGGATGGCGGCAAGTCCCACCCCGCCGGCAGCTGCGTGAATCAGAACGCGCTCACCCGGTTTAATGCAGGCCTTCATCACCAGCGCATAATGCACGGTCGCGTAATTGGTCAGGCTTGCTGCAGCCAGGTCTGTTCCAATGAAATCCGGCAGGGGTATCAGGATATCAGCTTTCAGGGTCAGATGGGTTTTAAAACATCCAAGCCCGATGGCTGCAACCCTGTCTCCCTTTGAAAAGCCTTTAACCGATTCCCCGACTCGAAGGACAGTCCCGGCACATTCATCTCCTAAAAGCTTACTGTCCGATGCTTCTGTGGGATAGACGCCCAATACCTTGAGTAAGTCCCGAAAGTTGATACCGGCGGCTTCAACCTGGATCTCCACTTCATCCGGAGCAAGGGGTTTCCTTTCAACGGCCTTTAGACATAGGCCGTCCAGGGTTCCGGGAGAATCAACCGTCAACTCGATGGCATGGGTATTTTGATCGTCGTTTAAGGGGTTATATCTAAACAGGCTCCGGGGCCTTGAAATGGTGTCGCATCGTTTTATAAATCGTCTTCCCTGCCGGAGTGCCACCACATCTTCTTTGTCGGATTCATTTTCAATTTCCTCAATGACCAAGGGTAACTGGTCCAAAAATGGGATGCAGGGATCCAGGTCAATGAGTTTTATGGACAGGACACAATTTTCATTGTGCAGAACCTGGACCAGGCCTTCCATTGCCGAGTGAAGAACATTGATGGGGGCATTGTCGCAGGGTATGGTAAAGGCGCCTGAGGTTAGTACAAACATACGAAGAGGGGGGCCGCTTTTGACGGAGTCGGTAAGGATCTGTCCGATATGGGTGAATAAGAGGTCTGTCACCTGCAATTGATCAGCTTCATCCCTGGGCAGGCCGACAATTGTGAGGGCTCCGCCGTATACCATAGCTTTAATGCCGTCATAGTTGATACCGCAAGCAATATCATCCAGTCGGTATTGGACGGTAAATTCCCTGGTATCGCAAACGGTATTACAAATTGTTTCATCTCCGATATAGATCCACCCGATTTCTTTTGATATGGGTGTCGATTGGGCTTTGGTGTCGTCTTTTTTTTCATCTCTTTTATTTTCATCACCCTTATTTGTGGCGATAAAATTGGTGTGCACCATCCCGTCGCAGTCAGAC
>JAFLJU010000116.1 GCA_022712835.1 Desulfobacteraceae bacterium | reverse complement strand
CTGGCGCCCAGGCACCCAACTCCCAGACAATGGACGCCCAGACAACCGCCGCCCAGACAACCGCCGCCCAAATCACCCTGAAGACAGGAGAGCTCTCAGAGATATTGCGCCATGCCCAGAAGATACTGGTCAGCGTGGTCACCATCGGACCTTTGCTGGACCTGCGCATCCGGGAACTGAATCTATTGCGGGATCCCCTGGCGGGCTATCTTCTCGATTGTGCCGGGCTGGCTGCATTGAAAAAAGCCGGAACCCTTGTCTGCCGCCTGGCTGAAAAAAAAGCCCTCAATCGGAAATGGGGGGTGGGATATCATGTGGGCCCGGGGGGCACACAAGGCTGGCCCCTGAAGGAGCAAGCCAAGATCTGTTCGCTTATTTCCCTTGATCCCATTGGTGTAAAGATAGACGCTCAAGGCGGGTTATCTCCATTTAAAACTATTTCGAGCTTGATTCCCATCGGCCCTGGGTATAAAAGGAAAACCGTTGGATCAACCTGCCGATACTGCGGCAGACGTGAAACCTGCAACATGGGAGATATCAGGTGGGGGTAAAAGAACGCAAAAAACGGGAAAAAATTGATCGAAAAGCCCAGATCCTGGGGGCTGCCCGGACACTTTTGTTCAGTAAAGGGCTTGCCGGAACCTCTGTCAATGGCATTGCTGCCCTGGTTGAATTGAGCGTGCCCGCCATTTATCGGTATTATAAAAATAAGGATGAGATTATTTTTGATCTCTCCGAGGAAGGGCTTCAACTGCTGCAAAATCAGATAACCCAAGCGGTAGAAACTGCAAACTCTCCTGCGCAGAAACTTACGGCCATTGCCATGGCCTACCGAAATTTCAGCATAACCCAGAAAAATTATTTTAATGTGATCAATCACTTTCTGGCATCACCGGAAACAGTGCTGCCCGAGCAGTTAAAGCACAAAATTGACCACCATGGCGAACAGATCCTGATGCAGGTGGTTGCTGCCATTGAAGAAGGGGTCCAAAGCGGGGAATTGATTTGTGAGGATTCCCGTCGTTTCAGCCTCATGTTCTGGGGGGCGATTAACGGGATCATCCAGCTTCAAAAAATAGAGCACACCATCTTTGTTGGCAAGGATCATGGCAACCTTTACCGGCATACCGTTAAAACCCTGATCGAAAGCCTTCGTATACCATTGATACAATCCCTTTGATAAAAAGGGATTGCAATACGGAACGGGCCACTGGTTCATAGCAGTTTATATTTTTGCAGTTTGCGTGCAATGGTGGATTGATTCAGACCAAGTACCTTGGCTGCTTTGGATTGTGTCAGATGGGTTTCCATGACATTTTTCAGGATCTGTCGTTCAAATGTTTCCATCATTTCACGAAAGGAGAGTTCCTGGGTCTGTACCTCCTTGAACAGGGTTTCATATTCTGCTGAATCCATAAGGCTTTGAGGAAGATCTCTGGAATGAATTTTATTGCCTTCCTTCATTACCACCAGGCGTTCGCACAGATTGATAAGCTCCCGGACATTACCCGGATATGCATAAGTTTCCAATATGTTGGCAGCATTTGAGGACAAGGTTATGGGACCCTGGATCTCATGCTTTTCACAAAAATAGTTCAGATAATGGGATATCAAGGGCAGGATACAGGCTTTCCGGTTTCTAAGGGGAGGCAGGAGGATGGGAATCACCTTAAGTCGGTAATAAAGGTCCTGACGAAATGTTTTATCCGCTACCATGGCTTCAAGGTTCTGGTTGGTGGCCGCAATAATTCGTACATTTACGCGTTTGCTGGTGGTTTCACCAATCCGGCTCAAGCAGCCGTCTTCAAGAAATCGCAACAGCTTTACCTGGGAAGACAGGGGAATCTCTCCAATTTCATCCAGAAATAGGATTCCCTTGTCTGCAATTTCAAACCGGCCGGCCTTGTTTTTGTCTGCCCCTGTAAAAGCCCCTTTTTTATAACCAAAGAGCTCGCTTTCCACCAAAGACTCGGGAATAGTGCCGCAGTTGAGTTTGATCATGGGTTTGTCCCGGCGTTTTGAGTGATAATGAATCAACTCCGCAATTACTCCCTTGCCGGTTCCGGATTCACCCAAAATAAGAACAGAAGAATCCACCCTGGCAATTTTGGTGGCTTTTTCAAGAATGGTTTTAAAATTTTGGCTTTTGGCAATGATTTTTTTTGACTGCAAGGCTTCCAGCTGCATGTCCAGAAGATCTTCTTCCAGCCGGGTCTTGAGGGTCTGTTTTTCATCAATCTCTTTTTTCAGGGCCTGGATTTCCGTGATATCCCTTTCATTGACCACCACCCGGATCAGCTGACCTTGTTCGTCAAATACCGGGGTGCCGGTGAGCAAAAGATTTTTACCGTTCTTGGTGCGCTGGATAATGGTTTCTTTTTTTCGGGTTTCCATCACCTTTAAGGTAACGGAGCGGTCGATAACCTCGGTATCAAGCAGCTCCTGTATGGATTTTCCGATAAAGTTTTCAGCCTTTATGTTGGCCAGCTTTTCCGAGGCGGGATTGATTTTTATTACCTTTCCCTGGCCGTCACTGATCCAGAAACCGTCGTGGCTGGAATTGATGATGGTATCAAGTTCCAGGGATGTTTTCTGGCAGGCTGTCATTTCTTTCGTTACCTTTTCCAGAAGGGTGACATCCCGAAAAAGGAAAAAAATACCCTCAATAGTTTGGTTTTTCAAAATAGGGCTGATATCTACCATGAATTTTTTAGAAGGAAGGGTGATGGGGATATCCCCGATGCTAAGGGCTGTTTTTAATACGGAGGCACAATGATTTGCAAGTTCCGGCAGCGCATTTTTTATCAATGCGCCCTCAAAAAGTCCCAGGTGGTTCTGGGCTTTTTTATTGGAAATGATGGCTTTAAAACAACAATCGGTTACTATAATACCATTTTGGGTGGTATCCAAAAAAGTGCTGCACAGTTGTTTTAAGCTCAATTGATTTGATTTTGTGTTCATAGTTATCCTAAAATGCAAAGTTAAAAACCAATCCATGCAAATGTGCATTATATATGCACATTTGCATAGTTTATGCCAGCTTTTTCCATTACTCAAGGGCACACACCCCATAAAATGGCAATGGCACGGTCATTGCTATTAAAATTAGAATATACTAAATATTAACAACACTTGTGCAGCGGTTGCAAAAAATGTCTTAACCCAAGGAAATTATCAGGAGATGAATGATGGCAAAATCAAATAAAGATCTTTTGGCACGCAGGTTAAAAAGTATCCCCCAAGGACCCTTTAATACGACTCCGGCCTTTATTAAGAGCGCTAAAGGCGCAACCATGGTTGATGTGGAAGGAAAAGAGTATATTGATTTTGCCGGCGGCATCGGGGTTAATAATGTAGGGCACTCTCACCCAAAGGTTGTAAAGGCCATCAAGGACCAGGCAGATGCATTTATTCACACCTGTTTCCATGTGGCCATGTATGAATCCTATGTAAGCCTTGCGGAAAAATTAAATGAGTTGGCCCCGGGTGCATTTGAAAAAATGACCCTGTTTGCCAATTCAGGGGCAGAGGCAGTGGAGAATGCCGTAAAGGTAGCAAGGTATGCCACCAAAAGAAGCGCAATTATTTGTTTTGACAATGCCTTCCATGGTAGAACCCAGCTGACCATGAGCCTTACCAGTAAAATAAAACCCTATAAATTAAATTTTGGCCCCTTTGTGCCGGAAATTTATAGAATGCCCTATGCCTATTGTTACCGCTGCCCCTTTAACCTGGATTATCCTTCCTGTGATGTGGCCTGTGCCGATTATATGGAAGATTTTTTCATCGGACATGTGGCCCCTGAAAATACAGCAGCCGTGATTGTCGAACCCATCCAGGGAGAAGGCGGTTTCGTCACTCCGCCGCCTGAATATTTCCCCCGGCTGCAAAAAATTTGTGCTAAATATGAGATTCCCCTGATCATTGACGAGGTTCAGTCGGGCGCGGGCCGGACGGGCAAGTTTTTTGCCATAGAACATTGGGGGATTGAACCGGATATTATCACCCTGGCAAAAAGTTTTGCCGGCGGCATGCCTCTGAGTGCGGTGATTGGTAAAAAAGAGTTGATGGAAGCACCCCATGTGGGTGGGCTCGGCGGTACTTACAGCGGCAATCCTGTTTCATGTGCGGCAGCCCTTGCTGTTCTTGACATCTTCTTTGAAGACGGATTGTTGGAAACAGCACGATCCCTGGGTGAAACGTTGCTGGAAAAATTTACCGATCTTCAAAAGCAATATGAGATTATTGGTGATGTCAGGGGAAAAGGCCCCATGCTGGGTCTGGAACTGGTTAAAGACAGGGTCACCAAGGAACCGGCCACACAAGCGGCAAAGAAACTGGTTCAGCTCTGCTATGATAAGGGCTTGATCATCTTGTCCTGCGGAACATCTGGCAATGTTATCAGAACGCTTATGCCCCTTGTTATCACACCAGGGGAACTGGACAAGGGACTTTCCATTCTTGAGGAAAGTTTGAAGGAATTGGAAGCTTAATTAAATTTTTATAGGGCGACTTGTAAATGAAAATCAATACCCAAAAAGTCATGGGCTTAAAAGAGGCCATGGGAAAATATGTAAAAGACGGATGCCATTTGTCCATCGGTGGCTTTACCATTAACCGGAATCCCATGGCCGCTGTCTATGAAATTATCCGGCAGCAGACGAAAAACATTCATCTGTACGCCCATTCAAATGGTCAGGGCGTGGACGAGCTGGTGGGGGCCGGTTGTATCTCCTGTCTTGAAATTGCCTATGGCGGCATGGGTAAATTTGCCTCCACCTGCATTCGGTTCAGAAAAGCAATTGAAGAAAAAGAAATAAAGGTGGAAGATTATTCCAACTACCAGATGACCCTGCGGTTCCTGGCAGGGTCCATGGGGATTCCCTTTCTTCCCACACGGTCTTCCCTTGGGACGGACATCATTAAAAAATGGGGATTTCCCATCGAATTCAGAGAGGAAAACAGCCGGTTGCCCGACAAAAAACTGGTGGTGCTTGAAAACCCATTTGGCACCTGGTGTGACACAAAACGAGTGGTTTTGGTGCCTGCCATCAACCCGGATGTCACCATCATCCATGTGCAAAAGGCAGACTATCTGGGAAATTGCCGGATAGAGGGATTGACCTTTGCCGATGTGGAACAGGCAAAGGCTGCCAAAACGCTTATCATCACCTGTGAAGAACTGCTGGATGACGATTATTTGAAAAATGAACCGGACCGGAATCAGATCCCCTTTATCCATGCCACTGCGGTTGTACATTTGCCCTATGGGGCTTATCCCACGGCCTGTTACCAATACTATGACTATGATCCGGTCTATTTAAAGGAGTATGTCAAAAAAGCAAAGGATGACACCCACCATCGTTCATATATTCAAGAATATATTTTGAAACACCAGACCCATAGTGATCTGTTGGACTCAATTGGCAGGAGACGGCTTGAAACGATATCTGCCGATAAAAACCGCGGGTATGCAAAGAACCTGGACAGAAGATAATAGGGCAAAGAGATAAGATGAACTATACGCTGAAAGAAATGATGACCCTTGTTGCGGCAAGGGAAATCCGGAACGGGGATATCGTGTTTTGCGGCACCGGCATCTCCATGCTGGCAGCCATGGCAGCCAAAAATATAAATGCACCGGAAAGTGTGATCTTTTTTGAAACCGGTGCCATTGATTCCAAATTGGAAGATCTTCCCCTTGCCGTGGGCGATTCGCGGATCATGTACCAGGCCTCTTCCAACGGAGGGCTGCTGAATGCATTTGCCACCATGCAGAACCGTTTCACAGGGGAGCATATCCTGGGAATCCTGGGGGCGGCCCAGATTGATATTTACGGCAACCTGAATTCAACGGTTCTTGGCGATTACCATGAACCAAGTGTGAGGTTCGCAGGGAGCGGGGGGGGCTGTGATGTGGCCTCCTTTGTCGCGAGAAGCATTATTTTTATGAAACAGGAAAAACGAAAATTTAAAATTCAGCTGGACTACCTGACAAGCCCGGGATACCTGGACGGCCCGGATGGTCGGGAAAATGCCGGTCTTCCAAAAGGTGGCCCCCATCGGGTCATTACAGACATGGGGGTTATGGGCTTTGATGATGAGACCAAACGTATGTTTCTGGAAGGATATTATCCCGGGGTAACCCCGGAAGATATCCTCGAAAAAATGGAGTTTGAAATTGATATTTCCCGGGCCGGTGAAGTTCTCCCACCCACCCTGGAGGAGCTAACATTACTCAGGGAAAAATGTGACCCCCATCGGCTTATATTATAGTGCGGTTTAAAGATAAGAGAACTGCTGAAAACCTGAATGATAGAACCCGACGGCCCAGGATCTGATGGTATAGGATCTGAAGGTCTAGGATTTAACCAACAAAACGGTTGAAACGGCCCGGCGGACTACTTTTTCAGAAACAGATCCAATGCGGGCGCCTTTGATATTATTTTTGCCGTGGGACCCCATTACAATGACCGAGGCAGCTTCTTCTTTTTCAGCTTTGAGAATTTCCTTTACCGGGTAGCCTTTTTCGATTCTGATTTTTACTTCAAACCCGGCGGCTTCCAATTCAGCCGCCATGGGGGCTATCATTGTCCGCCGCTCGCTTTCCAGTTTCTGCTGGGTTTCATCCCAGTCTTCATGGTAACGGCTATCCTGAAAATATGCCGCCTTGTTGACGGTTTCAAGGGTATCCAGAATGCGCTGGTGGATAACATTCAGCAAAACAACCTTTTTGGCTCCGGCGTTTCGCAATTGTTTAAGATAGTCGATGTTTTTTCCAGAAGTATCTGAAAAATCAGTTGGGCATAGTATGGTTTTAAACACCGTAAACTCCTTATTCAGAAAATGTGAAATAAAGCCATTCTTTATGTTATATTTCAATCATTTGCAACAACAAATATTTCTTCATCCCATGGCCAGCAGAATCAAACCCATAAACATGATGACAACGCCGACAAGTTTTGGCGGGTGGAGTTTTTCTTTTAAGACAAGAATGCCCAGCGCCGCCCCCAGGGGGATGCTAAGCTGGCGAAAACCAACCACATAACTTACGTTGTTCACAAAGGCCATTGAAATAAGAACGATCCCATAGGTAAGCTGAATTGCCAGGCCAGCAAAAATGGCATTCTTTTTGTTGCCATTAAGCATTTTGTGCATGCCAGACCGGCCCCCGGGGCTTGCCATGACATAGAGAAAAAGCCAGATGGAAGCCCACAATGCTTCCAGAAAAGCGTAAAGAATGGTGACCCATGTATTGCCCATGGTTATTTGGGGACTTGTCCTGAGTATTCTCAGGGCTTCATCATCTAAAAGTGTATAGCCTGATGTACCAAGAGCTGCCAATAAGGCAAGTCCGCAAGTCTTATTCAAGTAGTTTTTCAGGTGAAGATCGCTGAACCGCTGGAGGGGGACCAGAAAGCAGCCCCCGACAACCAGTATGATTCCTGCGATACACAGCCCCGACACCTGGTCCCCCCGGCCAAGGAACAGGGTAACAACCGACACAACGATGACGGGAGAAGATCTGGCAATCGGATATGCGACAGATATATCCCCCGCCCGGTAGGCCCCTGCAAGGGCAATATAGTACAGGGCCATAAAGAAGCCTGCCATGATGACCTGTAGCCAGACCTGAAAAGGGATGTCATGGGCAACGGTATCCCAATATACGAGAAGAACAGGGGATAAAGCCAAGGCACCGATGAAACTTGCGGCCAGGAAAAAGGAGGCGGACGGATCTTGACTCTTACTGAAGAGGTTCCAGCCCGCATGCATGAACGCTGATATGAGAACAAGAATAATTGCGAGTATGGACATATTGTTGAGGCTAAGCTTTCAGTTGAGAATATTGCTGATTAATTGTGGCATTAGTTGGGGGGGGATTTTCATCGGCAAAAATTGTCTCGCATAGGCCCCCATAAAAAATGAAAATTTTCTGGCTGAGAATCCTGTAAACATGGCTACCCTTAACACAGGTATTTGACGAAAACAAGGGGAGGGTCTGCTCATCTCCTAAGCTTGTCGTATATTTCCTTGCACCCTTGACAGGGTCACCGATAGTATGTATTAAATTTTTAACTTTCAATGGTTGGGATGATGGGATTGATATTTTGCACTTCATATGTGACCGGCTTGGAAAACATATTGCCTTTTGGCTGCTTCTTATGGCGTTTATGCCAGTTTGTTCCCCATCAACAACTTGGGGAGCTTCAGACTCGAGGTCCTCAGTACAGGGTATTCCCATTGTATTGACACCCGTGGAACAGGAATGGATCAGGACACACCCCATTATAACCTCTGCCCCTGATCCTGATTTCCCGCCGGCTGAATTTTTTGATGCATCGGGCCAGTATAAGGGACTTGTGGCGGATTATCTGGATGTTATTTCCAAACGGGTGGGGTTTGAGCTTAAAATTCTGAGATTAGACAAATGGTCGGATGTCATGGATCATGCCAAACAAAAAAGAATCCAGTTGGTGACGGCGGCGTCAAAAACCCTTCGGCGGCAGTCGTTTCTTGATTTTACTCAACCCTTTGTTGAGCTTCCAGCAGTGATTATCGTACGCCGGCAGGTCAACCAGAAACTGACCCTGGAAAAGCTAAGGGGGATGACCGTATCCGTGGTTTATCAATATGCAGCCCATGATTATCTTATTGAAAATTATCCCTACCTGAAGCTGGATCTTGTCTCTGATATTCAGACGGGTTTAAGAAAAGTATCCTTTGGAATCGTCGATGCCATGGTGGCAAATATTGCCACGGTTTCCTATTATATTGAAAAAGGAACCATCACCAACCTGAAGGTGGCAGGAGAATCGGGATTTACCTATAAACTTTCCTTTGCTCCCATAAAAGAGTTGCCGGTCTTAACCCGTATCCTTAATAAGGGACTTGCCAGCATAGGGGAAGAAGAAAGGCATCGCATATACAGTAAATGGATCCGTCTTGAGCAACCCAAGTTTTTAAGCCAAACAATGCTGGTATACATGGGGGGGGGCCTGGGGATGATTATCTTTTTAATCATCGGTGTTTTGGTCTGGAATCGGTCCCTTAGAATCAATGTGGATGAAAAGACCCTGGAATTAAAAAAGGAAATAGTGGACCACGAGCAGGCAAAAAAAACCATTGCCGAAAGTGAAACTCGTTACAGAGGTATATTTGAATATACAAAAAGCGGTGTCATTATCTACGAGGTCACAGGGGATGGAGATGATTTTATCTGCGTGGATTTAAATAAATCTGCCGAAGGAATTGATGACCTTAAAAGCCAGGAGATTATCGGTAAGAGTATCCGGGAGGTGTTTCCCAATATTGAACCTTTTGGATTGCTTTATGTTATGCAAAAAGTAATGCAATCGGGTGTCCCTTCCTATTTTCCCACTGCCTGGTATAGGGATCACCGAATAGAAGGCTGGCGTGAATATTTTGTTTATAAACTTCCGTCAAAGGAAATTGTCACCGTATACTCGGATGAGACAGATCGCAAGCTGGCTGAAACTGCCCTGAGGGAGAGTGAAGAAACACTGGCTGGTATTATCCATTCTGTGAATGATCACATGGTGATGCTGGATGAACAATTCAATATTTTGTGGGCCAACAACACCGTTAAAAACACCTTTGGTGATCAACTGGGAGATAAAAAATGTTATGAGATCTTTGCCGGGTTGTCGGCCCCCTGTGAAGACTGTATTGCAAAGCAGTGTTTCAAAGATGGTCAAATGAAGGAGCAGGAGATCCGACTGGAAAAAAAGGATGGCATCCGGCTTGATTTCTGGGAAACAACCAACCCCACCTCCCTGAACCCAAAAGGACTTCCCAAGGCCGTTGTTATTATTTTCAGGGATATCACCCAAAAAAAAGCCCTGGCTGCAGAAGCCATGCGATCCGGGCGTCTGGCATCCATTGGTGAACTTGCCGCAGGGGTTGCCCACGAAATCAATAATCCCATCAACAGTGTCATAAATCTTGCCCAGATCATGGTAAATGAAGAACGGAAAAATGGGGTTGAAAATGATATCGCCCTTCGCATGATTGATGAAGGGAACCGAATTGCAGAGATCGTCCGCAGTCTCCTTGCTTTTTCAAGGGATCATCAAGGAAGCAAAAAACCATTGCATCTTAAGGATATATTGTTTGAGACCTTTGCTTTGACAGAGGTGCAGATCGTTAAAAGCGGCATCACCCTGGAGGTGGATACCCCTATCTCTCTGCCAATGATTTTCGGGCATATGCAGCAGATTCAGCAAGTGTTTCTCAATCTCATCAATAACGCCCGCTTTGCTTTAACCGACAAAAATTTTGCTCCGGGTTCTTTAAAACAGATTAAAATTAAAGGCCGGGAGAAGAAAATAGATGGTCGGAAATATATCAGAATTATTTTTGAAGATAATGGGACGGGTATTCCCGATAAACTGATTGACCGTATCATGGATCCCTTCTTTACGACAAAACCGGAAGACTTGGGGACAGGCCTTGGATTGAGCATCAGCCACACGATTATCAGTGACCACAAAGGGCGAATGAAAATTGAAAGTAAGGAGGGCAAATTTACTCGATTTGTTATTGACCTTCCCACAGGAAAACAAGGATTACAGGAAAACTAAGAATGATTGAAAAAATATTGATTGTGGATGATGAGGAGAATATCTGTTTTACCCTGGGGCGATTTTTATCCGACGAAGGGTATGAGGTAACAACTGCCGGCGATGTCGAAACGGCTCTGGAAAAAATTGAAAAAATCGATTTTGATTTGGTGTTTGCCGATATTTTGCTCAAGGGCCGATCCGGAACAGAGATACTAAAAGCGGTAAATAATCGACAGAAAAATTGTCCGATTGTTATGATAACGGGTGTGCCGACCATAGAAACGGCCTCGGAGGCGGTGCGGTTAGGGGCCTTTGAATATCTTTCAAAGCCTGTGCTGCAGGATGGACTGCTAAAGGTTGCCAAAGCTGCCCTACGCCACAAACGCCTGATCGATGAGGGGCAGCGATACCGGTCAAACCTGGAGGCGATTTTTTCAAGTGTTAAGGATGGCCTCATCTCCGTTGACAAGGACCTGAATATAATTGAATTTAACAGGGCTGCAAAAAAAATATGTGGTATTTCACAGGAGGTTGGCGGCAAAAATACACTGGGATCCATGAGGCTTTTTTGTGACGGTCCCTGTGTCAAAGCCCTTGAAGAAACAATTGCAACGAAAAAGCCCGGGGAGTATTCACAAATCAGGTGCCAGCATAATAAAAACACCGAACAGGTTGTCAGCCTGACGGTCATGCCTTTGCTGGATTTAAATGAAAACCTGTCCGGTGGCCTCCTGGCCATCCGGGATCAGACAAGATTGTTCCACCTTGAGCGGGACCTGAAAATGCGCCACCAATGCCATAATATAATTGGAAAGAGCGAAGCAATCCAGAAAATTTTTACCCTCATTGAGAATTTGGCAGATGTGAAAACAACGGTGTTAATTTCAGGAGAAAGTGGCACCGGGAAGGAATTGGTTGCAGATGCCCTTCATTTTAAGGGGGGGGATGCCCAAAAACCATTGGTAAAATTAAATTGCGGGGCCCTGCCGGAAAATCTTATAGAAAGTGAATTGTTCGGCCATGTCAAGGGCGCTTTCAGTGGCGCAACCCAGAACAGGGCCGGTCGTTTTGAACACGCAGACGGGGGCATGATTTTCCTGGATGAAGTGGGTGAAATGTCACCCAGGATGCAGCTTCGATTACTCCGGGTCATACAGGAGCAGGAGTTTGAAAGACTGGGTGATTCCAGGACCATTAAAGTGGATGTGCGGGTGGTGGCGGCCACCAATCTTGATTTAAAAGAGGAGATACGCCAGGGCCGATTCCGACAGGATTTATACTATCGCCTGAAAGTTGTCGAGATTGTTTTACCGCCATTAAGGCATCGGCGTGAAGATATACCTTTGTTGGCGGCGCATTTCATCTCTTTATTTAACGAACAGTTTGGCAAGCAGATTAAAGGTCTCTCCGATGAGGTGTACCAGGCGTTTATGAAGTATGCCTGGCCCGGCAATATCAGGGAACTTCGCCATGCCATCGAACATGCTTTTATTATCTGTCCCTTGAATAGGATTGACCTCAATCACCTTCCCCATGAAATACATGGCCTGCATTCAATTTCTGGTGAAAAACAAAGGCTTCTGGGTGCCCTTGAGAACGCCCGTTGGAATAAAACAAAGGCTGCCCTGGAATTGGGGATAAGCCGCCAAAGCCTGTATCGTAAAATAAAAGCCCATAATATTTCAAGCTTTTGATGGTGTCCCCTCTTTTGTCGCAATGTTACACTCATGTTACACCCATGTTACAGTTTGTACCATTCCATAAGAGATCAGAACATTTTTTTGATAACCTATCGGTTTTATTCTTTATATGGTGTATCGATAGTAAAATATATATTCAAATATCCATTGTTATCCCTGGTTAATTCGCGGGATGATGCGGCATAACCCGGCATGTTACAGATTGTCCAAAAATGACGAATATAGGAATAGGGTTTTGTTAAACACAGTGGGATGTTTTTTTAACCCACTGATATCAAAGATAATTATCGGAAATAAAAAATTTTATGCCAATGGCATCATTTTTGCGAAGTTATTTAGAATAGTCTTTAAGAACGACGTAAAAAAGAGTTGCGATAAGAACCAGAAACTAAACATCAACAAGAAAAAGGAATCAGAATGAAACAAACATTTCGTATCTTAATGGTTGGTTTGGTAGTAATGGCATTATCAGTGTCACCTGTGTTTGCGGGCAAGAAAAAAATCTGTAAACTGGGGCATGTAAATTCACCGGCATCTATTTTCCAGTTTGGCGCAGAAGTATTTAAGGCAGAAGTTGAAAAACAGCTTCCCGACTGGACCATCGAACTTTATCCTGCCGGTCAGCTCGGTGGCAGCCTTGCAATGATCCAGGGTCTCACCCTTGGCACCGTTGATATTTATACAGAGTTCATCAGTGTTTGGGCAGATATGGTCCCGGAATATAAGGTGTTTGCCGTTCATTATAAGTTTGATTCCGTGGATGAATATGAAAAATTCATGAATTCAGAAACCTTTGCCACGATGAACGAAAAAATGATCAAAATCAATAATACCACCAATATTGGGAATATGCGGGCGGGCAGCGTGTACAACCATTTGAGCAACAAACCTTTGTATACGGTTGAAGACGCCAAGGGCCTTGTGGGTCGTGTGGCACAGATGGCTCCCCTGGTTCGCTGCTGGCAGGCCTATGGCGCAAAGCCGACTTCCATGGATTGGGGTGAGATCTATACAAGCCTCCAGACCGGCGTCATTACCGCTATTGATAACCCGATCCTGGATATGTATGACGAAAAATTCCATGAAGCCGTTAAATACCTGAACATGACCAATAATATTTACAACATGATTTCCTATCAGACCAGTACGGTTTTCTGGGATGGGCTTTCTGCCAAGGAAAAAGAAGTGTTTCAAAATGCCGTAAAAATTGCCAGCCAGAAAGGTGCAGTAGAAGTGGACAGACGGCTGGGTAAGGTGGTCGACGAATTAAAAACCAGAGGCATTAAAATAATTGATACCGACACATCCGGTTTCAAAAAGGCAGTCCAGGCAAATATTGATACCATCCTGGATGGCGACAAAGATGCCATTGCTGTTTATAAAAAAATTATGGCCAAAGACTACTAGGCACCTGCCCGTTAACGCTGTCCGGGCAGCATTGTTTTTTCCAAAGCCCTTCCGGAATCTCCGGAAGGGCTCCTTAAGTTTTTTTCAATCTACTGCGTAACCAAAAAAAACATCGGGGCGTCCTTAAAAAACCACAGGAGAAGCAGATGAATATTGTTAAGGTTGCAGATAATGTACTTGATACCATCAATACTTTCATGGAATATGTCATGGGGATATTATTCCTGACCCTGGTGTGTGTCACTTTCCAGGAGGTGTTTCGACGGTATCTTTTTAATGATCCCACCGCTTGGGCCTCGGAATTGAGTCGGTTTCTTCTCATCTGGATGACCTTCACCGGTGCCTGTATTGTCACCCGTCTGGTCACCCACCTGACCATGGGGTTTACCATCCACAGATTTGTGAACAAAACCACCAGCAAGGCCATTAAAATTTTCATTTCGGCCGCCTCCCTGGTCAGCCTGATCCTGTTGACTTACTACAGCGGGAAGGTAACGTTGCTGGCAGGGTATCGGTCGGCGCCCATGACCGGCATGCCCATGTATATCCCCTGGGCAGCGCTTCCCATTAACGGGGCGATCATGTCTATTTACATGCTGGCAGAATTGGTTAAAAATATATATAAACCAAGTGGGAAACCAGATGGGAAAATTGGAGAGGTGACCCTGTGATTTATATTTTTACGGCCATGTTTGTTTTCTTTTTTTTCGGTATGCCCATTGCCTTTGGTATTTTTTCTTCCACCATTTATTATTTATTGTTCTCCGGACAATCCCGGGAGATGCTTTCCTTTTCCGCCCGGATGATATCCGCTTCTGATTCCTATGTGCTCCTTGCCGTTCCCTTTTTTATGCTGGCAGCAGAACTGATGAATGAAGCCAAGATCACCGACAGGATCTTTAACTTTGCCAAGGCCATGGTGGGTCATATCCCCGGGGGGCTTGGCCATGTTAATATTGTTGCCAGCATGATCTTTGCGGGCATGTCCGGATCGGGCCTTGCCGATACCGCAGGCCTGGGAAAAGTTGAGATAAAGGCCATGAAGGACGGGGGATATGACCCGGCTTTCAGTGCCGCGGTCACCGCCTCTTCGGCCATCATCGGACCCATTATTCCCCCCAGCATCTGTATGGTGGTGGGGGCGGTTGTGACCAACACGTCTGTGGGTAAGATGTTGGTGGGCGGTATTATCCCTGGCTGCATGATGGGGGCAGGACTGATGTTTGTGGTGTATTTTTTATCCAAAAAAAGAGGTTATCCCAAGGGAGAAAAGGCCACCCTACCTGAACTCTGGCGCGAATTTGTGGGGACGGGACCTGCGCTGTTAACCCCCTTCATCCTTGTGGGCGGTATCTTAACCGGGGTTTTCACCCCCACGGAAGCGGCTGCCGTTGCCTGTCTCTATGCCATGATTCTGGCGATCTTTTTTTACCGGGCCTTTGGCCTTAAGCGATTGTTTCGGATTTTCATCAATGTGGGAACCGGAACAGGGGCCCTGCTCTTTGTCATGTCTGCGGCCTCAGCCTTAGGAACCCTTGCGGCCCGTGCCCAGGTCCCCCAGAATCTCATGACCGCTGTGACTTCAATCACCACAAACCCCACGGTGACCATGTTTATCATCGTGGGAATTCTCATCCTGCTGGGGATGATAATGGAAGATTTATCCTTGCTGGTGATCATGGGCCCCCTGTTGCTGCCGGTGGTCCTGAAGCTGGGGATCAACCCGGTTCATTTCGGTGTTATCATGGTTCTCACCCTCCAGCTTGCCATGATCACCCCGCCTGTGGGAATGGGATTTTACATCACCTGCAACCTTGCCAAGGTGGATGCCCTTGCCTATAGTAAGGAGATCTTCTGGTTTGTCCTGGTTTTGATTGTGGTGGTCATATTGATGGTCCTGATTCCGTCTCTGGTGACCTTTTTACCGGATTTATTTTTCGGAAAGTAGGCAAAAAAACCCTTGGCTGTCATCGCTATCTTTTGCAATGGCAACCAAGGATTTTTATGCGGGTTGAAAGCGAACTATAGTTTAGGGCAATTAACTTTCAAGAAGCTCTTTAAGGGTATTAACAACGCTTGTCAGCTCTTCTTTGCTGATTGACAAGGGTGGCTGGATACGAAGAACATTTGCAAAACCACCCCCCACGCCGATCAATACGCCTTTTTCTCTCATGGCTGCACGAATTTTGCCGGCCTGGGCTGCCGCAGGGGCCTTGGTCCCAAGGTCTTCAACCAGTTCGATCCCTACCATCAGGCCTTTGCCGCGAATCTCTCCTATTTGAACTGCCTTGGGATTAATGGCCTTCAATGCCTCTTGTAAAAAGGCCCCTTTTTCAGCACTTTGCCCGGGAATGTTGTTTTGTTCCATAAAATCGATATTTGCAAGGGATGCCGCACATGAAACAGGATTGCCGCCGAATGTTGACAGATGGTCTCCCGGCTGAAAGGCATCGGCAATTTCATCCCTGGCAACAAAACAGCTCAAGGGAAATCCATTTGCAATCCCCTTTGCCATCACCATGATATCCGGTTCAACATCGTAATGATCAATGGCAAACATTTTGCCGGTTCTGCCGAACCCTGACTGGACTTCATCTGCGATAAAAAGAATCCCATGGGTGTCTAAAACTTCTTTAATCCTTTTGAAGTAATTTTTAGGCGGCGCGATAATTCCGCCTTCTCCCATGACAGGTTCTGCGATAAATAAGCTGACATTGTCAGAGGTATGGCATCTGATTACCTCATCAAGATAATCGGCACAGGCCATGTCACATTTTTCTGAATCATAAATTTTAAAAGGACACCTATAGCAATTGGGTGCGGGGGCAAATGTGACGCCGGCCATATAGGGTCCGCCGCCTCTCTTTCTGCCGCAGTTTCCAGTAAGACTCAATGTGGCATAGGTACGGCCATGAAATGAATTGGTAAGGGCCACCATTTCATTTTTGCCATTAAAGCGTTTTGCCAGTCTAAGCGCCCCTTCAATCCCTTCTGCACCGCCATTTCCGAAAAAACTTTTTTTAAGCCTTCCCGGAGTGATGGAAGCAATTTTTTCAGCCAGATCTGCAACGGGTTTTGCGTGGTAAACATAGGAACAACAATGGACCAGTTTATCGATCTGTTCTTTGGCTGCTGCGTTAATGGCTTCATTGCCATGGCCGGAGTTTACCACAGATATTCCTGCAAAGCAGTCAAGATATTGTGTGCCATCTTCATCAAAGTAGGTGGCTCCTTTAGCTTTTTCGATGACCACGGGTTCCACAGCCCCCACAAATGCGGTGTTTACAAATTCTTTGTATTTGTCTTTCGTGTTCATACTTCCAATCTCCGTTAATTTAGGTTTATGAATGTTTTGTATGGCTTGCCTAAAAAAACCTTCCCTAATTTGGATGGGCCGAAACACAGGTATAATAAGATTGTCCATCTTGAAATATCATCCTGATCTTTTAAAGATTCCACCATAAAATACCAAATAGAGGAAAACCTCAAGGGTGTCAAGAAAAAAATCGAAAAAAAGCAATTAGATTCGCATTATTTTATCAAAATAGTTGTTTTCGGTCGATAAAATACTGTAAATCGTTTTATGCTCCGAGAAAAAAAGTTTGTATCTCTTGGTTGTTTGGGGTTGAATATTATTATAAAGTACACAATTTAATTATAATTTTTTTAAATTACCCCGGCGTATAAAGGAGCCATATTAAAGTGCGAGTAGATATAGATCAGACAGATTGCAAGATAATCGAACTGCTTCAGACAGATGGAAGAATGCCCAATACAATGATTGCCAAGCAACTCGGGGTCTCTGAAGCTACGGTCAGAAGCCGGCTAAACCGTCTAATCAAAGAGGAATACATTCAGATTGTAGCGGTGAGCAACCCCTTAAAACTTGGATTTGAAATTGTCGGCATCCTTAAAATAAATGTGGATGTTAAAAAGATTGAGCATGTCAGTGAAGAGTTAAGCAAAATAAAACAAATCTGGTACATTGTTCAGGCTACTGGTGGTTCTGATATTTATGCAGAATTTAACGCCAATTCCATTGAGGAACTGAATCATATTCTTTCCCAGAAAATACATAAAATAGACGGGATTTCGACAACGGAAACATCCTTGATCCTGAACTATGTAAAACGGCGGTATGATTGGAAGACATCCATCGATTAACCCACTGTCGATAAGATTGACACTCCGATTTATCTAATCGCTTATCTAATCGCTTATCTGGGTGAAGCCCCTGAAAATAAAGATAATAGCAGCTCTCTTAATGTTGAAAGCTGCTATTAAATGCAAATTTATTTATTGCTGGGGAAGGTAAAGACAGCACCTTCACGCACACCAGCGGAAGGCCAGCGCTGGGTAATGGTTTTACGGCGGGTAAAAAAATGTATTGAATCCTTACCATACATACCATGGGCACCAAAACTCGACCGTTTCCAGCCACCGAAGCTGTGATACGCCACCGGCACCGGAAGAGGAACATTAATGCCGACCATTCCAACCTTGATGTTGTTGCTAAAATAACGGGCAGCCTCTCCGTCTCGGGTGAAGATACAGGTACCGTTACCGTATTCGTGGTCATTAATCAGATCCATGGCTTCCTGCTGAGTTTTTACGCGAACAACCACCAGAACAGGTCCAAAGATTTCATCCTGATAAATTTTCATCTCAGGTGTGACGTTGTCAAACAGGCAGCCGCCAAGGAAATAACCATTTTCATACCCTTCAATGGAAAGACCACGGCCATCAACCACCAGTTTTGCACCCTCTTCTATGCCCAGGTCAACATACCCTTTAACCTTGGCAAAATGTTCTTTTGTAACCAGCGGTCCCATGTCATTACCCGCATCGGCCCCAGGCCCGATTTTCATCTTCTCCAGTTCTTCCTTAATCTTTTCCACAAAGGCATCACCCAGCTCCTCTCCGACCGTTACGGCCACCGGAACTGCCATGCAGCGTTCACCGCAGGAACCGAAGGCGGCCCCCATCATTGCAGAAACGGCATTGTCCAGATCCGCATCCGGCATGATGATAGCGTGGTTTTTAGCGCCGCCAAGGGCCTGAACTCTCTTGCCATTGGCACAGCCTGTAGTATAGATGTATTCAGCAATCGGGGTAGACCCCACAAAGCTCACTGACTGAATGCGTGGGTCGGTCAACAGAGTGTCAACGGCTTCCTTGTCTCCATTGACAATATTGATTACCCCATCGGGAAGTCCGGCCTCTTTGAAAAGTTCAATGGCTCTATAGATGGAACTTGGATCCTTCTCCGAGGGTTTGAGGACAAAGGTATTGCCGCAGGCGATTGAAGGAATTAGCATCCAAAACGGTACCATAACAGGAAAATTAAACGGTGAAATTCCGGCACAAACACCAAGGGGTTGCCGCTCAGACCAGCTGTCAATAGCTGTTCCCACATCCTTGGTATGCTCTCCCTTTAAAAGTTCTGGCACACCGCACATAAATTCCACGACCTCAACGGCCCGCAAAAACTCCCCATGGGAATCGTTCAGCACTTTGCCATGTTCCTGGGTCATCAGCAAGTCAATCTCTTCAGCATGTTCGTCCAGAAGTACCTTGTAACGAAACATAATTTGTGCCCGTTTTGCCGGCGCCATATCCCGCCATTTCGGAAAAGCTGCCTCGGCAGCGGAAATTGCTTCTTCTACAGTGGCCTTAGAGGCCAACGCGACCTGTTTTGTTATCTCACCTGTCGCTGGGTTATACACATCACCAACACGTGAGCCTGGATCAACAAACCGTTTACCATTGATGAAATGTTCAACTTTCTGTGTCATTTTTTTAATCTCCACTTTTTTTCGTCCCATAATTTGCATGGCGTAACGGAAAGGGTTTTTGTTTAAATTTATCCTTTGCCTTTTTCTTTCTCAATATTTTCTTTTATTAAATATAACATCAAGTAAAGGAAAACATCCAAGGTGTCAAGAAAAAAAAATCGAAAAAAAGCAATTGATCTCTTAATTGTTTGGTAAAATAGAAATTTTAAATAGCCAAATTGATGAGAATCGTTTTACGCCCTATAAAAATAATCTGCATTCATGGTTGTTTGGGATAATTAAGGAACTATACTTTCCAATTTCGAATTGATTTATAATCGCTCATTAATTGATCCATTTCCTCTTCTTTTAAGACACCACCACTGTCTTCCAACGCTATGAAAAAGGGTTTTGGCAATGTTTCATCACAGGCTTTCATTCCTTCTCTTAAATTGAAATCTCTGACAATTGAAGAGATGGTCTGGGCAATGGATGCTAAATGTTCTTCAGACCCATCAATACCGGTGGAGGCAGTAATCAACTCGCCCAAAAGATCCCAGGGATAAATATCCCGGAAAAACTTGCAAAGAATCATTGAGTCAAACAGGGTAAGCCGGTCTTCAAAGTCAACAAACAATTCTGCTTTTCCTTCAATTTGATCACGATCAATCATGCCTGCCAATTCGGGTTTATAAAACGTGGCCCGAAGATGACATGCGCCTCTGTCCGATGTTGCATAAGCCAATCCCATGCCCTTAAGGGCTCTGGGGTCATACCCTGCCGGTTCCATCCCCTTTACATGGACTGCCTGATCTTCCATATTAAATTCTTTTGCAGCAAAACGGATACCTTTAGATAGTATCGCCCCGATTTCTTTTCTTTCAGAAATCAGGTTAAGCAATGTTGCTATGGCATCTACATCCCCAAACTTGATTTCATAATCAGACTTGCCCTGTTCATATGCAGCCATGGTGAAGGCAACAAGGTTTCCGGCTGTCATTGTATCCATCCCTAAGCTGTCACAAATATGGTTCAAATAGGCGATCTCTTCAATGGATTCCACCATGCAAAGACCACCATAAGTATAAATGGTCTCATATTCAGGGCCTTCGATAATCAACCCTTTATGACGCCCCTCTTGAACTTGTGTCATCCTGCCGCAGGATAAAAAGCATTTGGCGCATGCATGGGGTTTGACTTTGCATTGATTATGCAAGGCATCTGCTGATATCTTTTCCCAATGGGGTGCTTTTCCTTTTGTCCAATATTTAGTAGGAAAGGCATTGGCACCATTCATGATTTTGACCATCTGAGATGTACCCATGGATTTATACGCATGAACCACTGGACTTTCTTTAGACTCTGCTGCCAGATCTTTGGATAGAGCTTGCAACGCTTTAGGATTATGGGGGTTCCGCTTTTTATCACCTGAAAATATAATGGCTTTCAGGTTTTTCGATCCCATGACAGTTCCTGTACCAGCCCTGCCCGCACACCGCCACCCGTCATTTTTGATAATTGAAAATGCAACCCCATTTTCAGCAGCCGGGCCAATTACCACGGCCCCTCTTTTCCCTTTTTTTATTTTCTTCGAAAAATAACGTTGCTTAATCAAATCTTCAGTTTCAAACGTATCTTTACCTTTAAAATCAGTTACATCATGAAACACAACACCATCGGGTGTAATCTCAAGCATGGATAAATTTTTGGAGCATCCTTTAATAACAATGGCATCAAACCCTGTTGCACTGATGGCTTCGGGTACTCTTCCACCGGAATATGACTCTGCATAAAGACCGGTTAACGGGGATTTTGTAAATACCCCATACCTTGACGATCCCCATGTTAACCCACCTGTGGCGGGTCCTGTGGCAAAAATCAAATGGTTTTCTTTGGAAAGAGGATCCACCCCCACAGGATTTTTTTCGGATAATAACCAGGAGGCAAGACCTTTCCCCCCAAGATAGGTTGAATAAATCTTGTCTTCTATCTTTTCCACCTGACTATTGTTACTTGAAAGATCAATTATTAAAATCTGATTATAAAATCCATGCATGGCAGTTCTCCGTTTATCCTTGATATGCGCTTGTCCGCATATCTTCGTAATTTTAGATATTGCGTCTTTTCTATCCGCATATCATGTAAATATGAATGATACCGCCCAAGCAATATTCCCATTTTAAAAAGATCAGGTTTTAAAAAAAACCAGTATCATCTTGCAACTAATTCCTTAATAAAATTAAAGCCCCTTGTCAATCAATGGAATCCCTATTTTTGAATGTTCCGAGAACTGTGATCTCTCACAAATTTAGGGGAGAGAAATCCATTCGACCCGGTCCCGTCCAGCGGTTTTTGCTTGATAGAGGGCCTGGTCTGACCGGGCCAGAACCTGTTCCAATGTCTGGCCGTGGAGGGGGCAGACGGCAACACCCATGGAGATGGTAATGTTAAAGGAGGATCCATTGTAAGGAATCAAAAGGTTGTCACGAATCCCGTTACAGATCGTTTTTGCCTTATGAATGGCGGCATCCAGAGTTGTATTGATGAGCATAAGCGTAAATTCTTCTCCCCCGTAGCGACAGACAATATCTCCGGCCCGGGTGTTTTTCTTTAAAAATTGGCCCAGGGCCTGGAGTACCGCATCTCCGCATTCATGGCCATGATTGTCATTAAATTGTTTGAAATGGTCCACATCGATCATGACCAGAGCGATGCTGTATTGGTGGCGTATCATCCGGGAAAATTCACGTTTCATACTTTCATCCAGAAAGCGCCGATTGTAGAGGCCGGTTAAGGCATCCTGAATGGATTGACGCTTTAAGGATTCCCTGAGATTGATATTCACCAGGGCCAGGCAGATATGCTGGGCAATTTGAATGGCCAGGCGCTGGGCCGATGAAGGTGGATGGTCTGAAGGAGAGGGAGCGGTTTCCCTGGGAAATCTAAGATGAAGCATTCCCAGAATATCCCCCTGGGATATCATGGGAAGGCACAGGGAGACATTGACCCTATCGTCTTCCATATGATAACAGGGAATGTGGGTGCGGTTTTTTTCCATCAGATAGGGCTTGTCCCGGCGCAAGGCCCAGCAGTCTTCAATAAAAGCCGGACGGGAATCGTCTGTCAGGTCTCCCCAGCGCATCAAGGGTTCCAGGTGCTCCTGGGCATTGTTGAAGATAAACAGCTGTCCGGATGAACCGGGAAAAAACGCCAGAACATATTGATGCATCACCTTGAAAATTTCATCGGCCGTGTGGCAGACCTGAACCATTTCACTCATTTTCCGGAGCAGAGCGCTCTGTTCATTTCGCTGCTCAAGTTCCTTCACCCAGCTGGACAATTCCCGGGTCCTTTCCGCTACCCTGTTCTCCAATTTTTCATGGGATTGCTGCAAGGCCTGTTCTGCTTTTTTCTGTTCGGTAATATCAGAGATAAACCCTTCAATATACAGGATTTGATTGGATTTGTCCTTATATGCCTTGGCATTGAGCGATACCCACAGAATTTGGGTATCCCTTCGAATAAATTGAACCTGATACCCTTTGAGCCCATCCTGTTTCCTTAAAATATCAAATATCGTGTGCATGTTGTCGGGGTTTTTGAACAATTGCCTCTCGATATCCGTTAGCATTTCCACCAGGATATCCGGTGTATCATATCCCAGCAAGGTGGCCATTGCCGGATTGGCAGCCATGCATTTTCCCTGGGCGGAAATCTGGAAAATACCTTCCAGGGAATTTTCAAAAATACTCCGGAACCGTTCTTCGGAGTTCTGCAATTGTTTACCGGTTTTCTGGAGTTTGTCTATGAAGCGATTATAGTTTTCAGCCACCCGGCCCATCTCACCGCCCCACCGGACATCCAGCCGGTTGGTAAAATCGGCATTTGCCCCGCTTTCAAAAACGTTGACCATCTCCTGCAGGGGTTTGGCCAGCCTGGAACTGATCATCCAGGTAATGGGAATGATCAGAACCAGCATGATGAGAATGGTTAAGGCCATGGAATATCCAATGGTCGTAAGCGGGCTGTAAAATTCTTCCAGATAGCTGGAGGAGGCAATAATCCAGTCCAGTTCCGGGATATAATTGAAAATCACCAGTTTTTTTCTGGGAATACGGTCGTCTGGATTTTTCCAGGGATAAATAATTTTTCCATTTTTCTGTTCGCATATTTCCTTGATAAACATGCGCCCGTTGTCATCTGTGGAATCATAGATATTGGTGCCCGCAAGTTTGGGGTGGATGATGAGCAGCCCCTTGCTGTCCATAATATACGGATAGCCGGTTTTTCGAAAGGTCAGGGAAAGGATGTTTTCCCTAAAATCATCCACGCTCAAGAGCCGGTTGAATTCTGCCCGGTAGGAAGAAACGGAGATGATCCAGTCCCAGGGCTCAAAATAGCTCATATACAATGCCTTGGGCCGTTGGACCGTTTCTCCCGGATTGGCCCATTCATATTCAATATACCCTTCTTTTTTGATTTTTTGTGTCTGGATAAACGGATTGTCGGAAAGATCGGTGCCCAGCAATTTAGCCCTGGGATGAACCTGGGTGATCCCGTTGTGATCAATACAATAGATATATCCGCTTTTGCCGATGGGTTGACTGAGAAGGACATCGGCGGCCAATTTCCGGGCTTGCCCAGACGAGATGACCCCTTGCTCGGACTGCTCGTAGAATCCCTGCACAATATTGCGATTGCTTTCGGCAATGGCCCGCAAATGATTTCGTATGGACGCATCCGTGGCGGTCTTTACCATTCCGAGAATGGTGTCCGTGGCATTTTTGAGTTCTCTTTCAATATTGTCTTCCAGGGTGGTTCTAACCATGGAATAGATCAGTAAAATGCCAAAGGTCAGGGTCAGTAAAAATGTAATGGAATAGCTGAAGAGCAGCCGGTAGCGGATGGGCAAATTATTGAACACGTTTTTTCGCCGCGACATGATACTCCCTGATTATCGGTGAATGGGCAGGCCGCCTGGTACCTGGTGCCTAGCAGATATATCAAACTACCTGTGTAAAAATAATAGTACACTCCCTTGGGTTTTTCAAGATAAAACAAAACCGTTTATTGCCCTGCACCCGTCAATGGTATCATTCATGCGGTTCAAGCTCCTCAAAAAATATCAGAGATCCTCAGTTCCCATCATTTTATTGTCCTGCATCCCGGGACTTTGTTCTCCTGCATCCCGGGACTTTCCTGATTCAAGTTTTGGGGGTACTAGGGATAATACATTGATACTATAGGCAATACGGATAAAAATTCCCGAGTGGTCAAGTTTTTGCTTTAGAAATTTACAACACTTTGGGAAGATCGTTTATAAAGCTTTTTCATCCAGCAGACATGGAGTAAATTACACGGGGATACCCCCAATATCCCCGGCAGGTTCCAAAACAGATTATGGGAAAAAAAATATCCGACAATTATAAATTATTAATGATCCTAGCGTTCCAACTGGAATTTATTGACAAAGACACCCTTGATCGATGCGGGAAAGTGGCCAGAGGGGTTGATGACAAGCTACGGGCGGTTATTGAGTTTTTAAACCAGGGCCGAATGAAAAAATCTCAGTTCAGCCGACTGCTGGAGCTGTACAAGATCTTTCTGACCCGCCAGGAAAAGCTGCGCTTCGGTGAATTGGCGGTGGCTCTGAAATTTGTACCCCCGTCCACGGTTGAGGTAACCCTTAAGAAGCAGTTGGAAATATTAAAGAAGGGTAAAAAGCTGAAAATCGGTGAACTCTTTGTGGCAGCCGGGGTTATAACAGCCAAACAAAGGGATCTTATCCTTTTAAAACAACAGCGGGATTTTTCCACCCGGCTAAAAAAGGTGTCCGCATCCCAGGCAGACATGAAAAAAATCAAGGGAGATGCCATTTCCCTTTTTATCCAATCGGATGCCCTGAAAGCCTTTATACGGAAAAACGACAGGGAGCTTGCCATGCCCAATCCCGAAGATGTACACGGTTTCATGGCCACACATGGGGTTACCTACGGGCTTGCCCCAACGGAGGATATTTTCCGCTTTTTATCCACGGCCACCAGCAAGGACAACCTGTTCCTTGTTGCCCAGAGTACCCCAATGGTCCAGTCAAAGGATGCTTTTGTGGAATACCTCTTTGATGATGCCTTTTTAACCTCCGGCAGCCAGAAGGAGGACGGCACGATTGACTTCAAGGACCGGGGCGCTATGCCAATGGTCAATCCGGGAGATAAGCTTGCCAAAAAGCATTTACCGGTTGAAGGCGTCTCCGGGATCAATGTATTCGGGGAAGCCATTGACCCATTTCCTGCTGGAGACCAGGAAATGGCTGTGGGGGACGGAGCAAAAGTGTCCGGAGACGGAATGACTGTGGTGGCCGCGGTAAAAGGATTCCCCAAAAAAGACATGACCGGATGCGTCAGTGTAGTCCAGCTTTACCATATAAAAGGAGATGTGGGGTACAAAACAGGGCATGTGGAATTTGATGGGGACGTGGTGGTGTCCGGCACGGTCAAGCCGGGATTCAAGGTGAAATGTCATTCCCTGAATGCGGATGCCATTGAAGGAGCGCAGATCACCTGCGAAGGCAACGTCATTGTGAATAAAGGTGTCCTGGAATCCAGGATTTTTTCCCGGGGCAGCATATCTGCCGCCTATGTGAACCAATCGGATATCAATTGCCTCGGGGATATGATCGTGGCCCGGGAAATTTTGGATTCCAGGATTGTTCTCAACGGCTGCTGCAGAGTTGACAACGGCAGGATCCTTTCCAGCGATGTGACTGCCAGGGAAGGGATACGGGTGATGAATGTCGGCTCACAAGGTGCCAGAAACACCGTCATCACCGCAGGGGTTTCAAAATATGCCGAAGAGGAAATGAAGCGGGTGAACGCCCTTGCAGAACAGAACCAGACAGAGTTTGATTTGAAGATTTCGGATAAAGAAGCGGTTGAGTCCCTGGAGACAGAACTTGCAACCTGGCAAAAAAAAATAAAAGGAGTTCGGCAAAAACTTGAAAAAATGATCCGGAACCTTGAAGCCCAGAAACCCATGACACCGGTGAAAGAGACCCTGATTGCAACACACAAGAAACAGCTTGATTCACTTATCCGGCACACCAGCGATAACCAGGCAGACACACACAAGCTGAGCAAACTGACTGAAGATGTAAGGGAGGAGCTCGCCGAAATTTCAAAGGTGAACCAGACAGTGGTGGGCGAAATGATGGTATTGAGAAAAATGAACAACCAGTCCGAAACCGTTCCCCGTATAATGAATTCTGGCAAGGTACAATCCGGTACAAAATTATGCGGCTGCCATGCCCAGACCATTATACAGAAAACCTGTCACCATGTTCGTGCCAAGGAGATCCAGACCACAGGAGAAAACAATAAAACAACCTGGAGCATTACGCTTGTGCCAGGCTAAACAAATCCGTATTCCGAGCCATGCCGATATTAAACAGATCAGTATCTTTTTCGAGTAATCCTATGAGCAAGCTGGTCGTGTCCCTTCCCTGATAAAATTACTTATATTTCGTATACAAATGTAAAGAAATGTAAACCAATGTAAAAAAGATTATTTTTATGTAAAAGCGATTGACCCCTTTGCAAAATGATGATCTGAATAGGTGCTTCTGGACGCCATCCGTGGTTTTTATTTGGCAATCTTTATCCCCATGGCCGATCTAACAGGCATGGCAGAGACCATGCTGTAAAAATAAAACCTTCTAATAAAGGAGAAAAGGGAATGAACAAGGCAATTGTTTCAATTTTCGCAGGGTTATTGGTTTTCGGGCTTTTCACAGATTTTGTTTTTGCAGGAGGGGTGGACAACAAACAAAATTATTCTGCAAACTATGCCGGAACGGTCAGCCGGAATGCAGCCATTGATGGAGCGGATATCGCGGCTTACAATCCTGCCGGGATCATGCAGCTTGAAAACGGTATGTACCTTGAGCTTGATGTCCAGTCTCTCAGCCTTGATTATAACCACTACATATCTGGCAAGGATTATGAAGCCACGTCAAACCCCATTGTTCCGACCTTGTTTTCCATTTACAAACAGGATAAATGGGCGGCATATGGCAGTTTCACAATTGTCGGCGGCGGGGGAAAAGCGGAGTATAATGAGGGGAATATCGTTACCAAAACCATTGGAAATGCTTCTGCGGTAGGTGCCTTCTTCCCGGCCCTTCTTCCCGGCGGTGCCCTGTCCGATGAATTTGCAGGTGTGGAAAGCTATGATTATGGATTCACTACGGGTTTATCCTATAAAATAAATGATATTTTTTCTGTTTCCGGTGCTGTAAGATACGTCACCACGGACAAAGCTGTGGATATTCATGGAACCTATATCCAGGGGGGAACCAGTACCTATATTCTGGGCAAATATGAACAGGAAGCCGATGGATTCGGCGGGGTGTTCGGCCTTAACATCAGGCCCAACGACACGGTCAATATCTCTTTGCGATATGAAAGCCTAATTAAACTTGACTGGGAAACAACCATTGATTCAGCGACCAAGGGGACGGTGGGGGAAACAATTTTAGCTAAAAACAACAGGGAAGACGGGAAAAGTTATCGAAGGGATTTGCCGGCTGTCCTGGCTACGGGTGTTCTATGGAATGTAACCCCCAAATTTTCCATCAGTCCTTCCTATACACTTTATCTTGAAAAAAATGCAGATTGGGGAACCCAGAACGACAGTGTCAGCCAGAATTCATATGATCTTGCCATCAGTCTGGGGTATGAGTTTACAGAAAATTTTATGGGAACAATGGGGTATATGTATACGGATGTCGGCATGACCCCGGACAATTTCAGCCTGATTGAACAGATGAGTCCGGCCCTTGACTGTCATACCGTTGCCCTTGGGGGAAGCTATAAGTTTAATGAAAGAATGACTGTTACCACAGGCCTGATGGGCAGTTTTTATGAGTCAGGTGATGCCGGAGAAACCTTTCTGGCACCGGGGGTGCAAAAAGCCCCGGCCGTTACCTATGAGAAAACAGTCTATACCCTGGCCATTAATTTGCAGTATCGCTTTTTTTAACCCCATTTATCTTTTGTAGAAGAAATAGTAGAAGCAATAGAGGTTCGTGAAATTTTGGCCTCATCAAATGAGGCCATTTGAACCATGATCTTACAGGCGGCGTTGGTAGCATCCATTGCCATGGCAGCTCCAATGCCGTCACCAAGGCGCATGTTAAAATCAATAACAAGGGTAAAGTTCATGTGGGACAGAGCGGCATTCTGAGCCTGTTCCACCGATTTGTGCCCGGAGATGAGATACCCCTGAATATCTGAATTGATGAATTTACAGGTAGACGACCTGTCAATAGATGGTATCTATAGCATTTTATTCAATCATACATACCCCTAAGTACAATTTAAAAAAAATGATAATTGATTGGAAAAATTGAACAGATTTACATTGTTTTGATCCCCCCTCCCCCCAAAAAAATTATTATCGCAGTTAATCTACTTTTTTTAGAAAATAAATAACTTAAAAATGCCTTGGACTGGCTGGCAAGACCTGTCACCCATATTCCCAACTGGTATGAGCAGACTGTCAGATACTATGGATACTACTCGAACAAATCCCGTGAAATGATAAAAAAGGCGAATATCGATGATACTATCCCGGCGGTTGTACCCAATGAGATGTCCGCCAGCCCGGGAAAAGTATTATATCCCTGAATTGGTTTATGACTATTCAGAGTCTCAGATTCCGGTCGTTGACTATTGGAGTTGATTTTTTGAAAATTGGGTTGAGGAATCACCGTTGAACTATGCACTCAATCAGCTCAAATTTGCCGGTTTTCAAATTCTTTTTGGAAACCGGCAAAATAATTTTTCAAAACTTGATTTTTTTCTTGCCTCCATTTGGTTTAACCTTATCCAGGTACAACATGTTGTACCTGGATAAGGTTGGAGGTAATATTTCGGATTTTGATGGTTCGGTTTTATCAACCAAAAGGCAGGTCTTTTATTAACTTTAAACGGATTAACTTGACAAGAAGGAAATTTCTGTCCTACCTATCAATGTATTCTATCTGGTTTAAGATAGAAATTCTCGGTAAGTTTTATTTTTTCGAAATTGACTAAATAAGGAACTGCTATGAAAAAGAAATGTATCATTCTATGGGGACTGATTTTTATTCTGTGTTTTCCGGCTTCAGGACTTTGCCTAACCGCACTGGAGTATGCAGAAAAAGGGAGCGAATTTTCAGACCAAAGGAATTTTGGTTCCGCCATTGAGATGTTTACAAAAGCGATTAAAATGGATGGCAAGGACGCTGCATTCTATATAAATCGAGGATTTGCATATTACCAGAATGGAAAATATATCCATGCACTAAGCGATTATAATAAAGCTGTAAAGCTGAGCCCAAGAGATGAGAGCGCATACAATAGCCGGGGGCTTGTTTATATGAAGTTTGGGTATGAGGACGAGGCCTTGCTGGATTTTAATAAATCCATTGAGTTGAATTCAAATTATTCAATATCCTATTATAACCGAGGCAATATTCTTGTTCAGCAGGCCCTTTTTTCCAAAGCCTTTGAGGATTATGACAAGAGCATTGAACTGAACCCTAAAGATCCCACGGCTTTTTTCAACCGCGGTACAGCATACCTGAAATCGAACAAAACCACTGAGGCGGTTGAGGATTTTATCCAGGCCATTGGATTGGATTCGAATCATGCAATGGCTTATAACCATAGAGGCCTTTCCTATTATAAGATGGCTGAATATGAAACGGCCATTCAGGATTTCAACAAGGCCATTGAACTTAGGCCGAATCTGGTATCCGCTTACATCAACCGGGGGCTTGCCTACATTAAAACGGATCGCTGTGAACAGGCTGCCAAAGATGTTGCCATGGCCATGGAGATTTCTCCTGATTACATGACGATTCCGGCGAAGTACAAACCTGTCATCGTTAAAAAACTGCCGAAAAAGCCTTTACGAAAAGTCGTTGTTGAAAAAGATCTGTACAAAAGTATCCAACAGGGCTGCGTCACGGCAAAGACCTACTTTTGCCGTGGTGTAAAATATTATAGCCAGGGCCAATATAAAATGGCATTGCTGGACTTTAATCGATCAATCCTGATGGATCCTGAAAATCCCAAGGCCTTCTATTACAGAGGCTTGACAGCCCAGAAATTAGGTGACCATGCCCAGGCAAAGCTGGATTTTGAAAAAGCCAGGCAATTGGATCCCACTATTGCCACAGGGGATTATGCAGATAAAAAGGATGCCTCACAAATAAAAGATTGATTTATTCAAAAAAAATCCTTCCAAATCCACCGTCTATTTTTTTTACACCCATCCAAAGGTAATTCAGGGACTTTTTTTGTTTGGAGGAAGCTTACTCCGGTGGGTGAACGCCCAGGGATATTGATGATAGAAAGTCTGATGGCCTTCATACGTTTGGTTTTCATGCATTTCCATTGTAGAAAAGGGATGCTCAAGTTGCTTGGATTCTTCCATGCCGGTCAGAGCTGGTTGTTCCTCAACCGTTACCATTTACACGGTTACAGAAGAATTGAGGCGCCTATATCGGGGCTCCTAGGGCTTGGAATTAAACTGCTCTATGATCGAATGATTCCGGGAACAGACCCCCTGGGGCCTGACAATTACATCGCTTTTATGCCCGGCATTCTAATGGGCACTGGAGCCCCCTGCTCAGGCCGGTTTGAGGCCATTACTAAATCCTTTTTTATTTCAACCGTATAAT
>JAFLJU010000254.1 GCA_022712835.1 Desulfobacteraceae bacterium | reverse complement strand
CCACCTGGTTTCCCCTGAAACCGTTTTGAATCATATCAAACCGGGAATGACTATTTTCCTAGGGACGGGCCCGGCAGCCCCCAAGACTCTGATAACCACTTTGCTGGATGTGGATACCCACAATATCCGTGATCTTGAGCTGGTCCAGCTGGCTGTCCAGGGGGAGACCATCCTTTCCGTGGAAAAACTCAATGCGCCCAATTACCGGCTGAAAACCTTTTTTTCCGGGTTTGTTTCCTGGGAAACCATCGCAACTGGCCAGGTGGATCTGATTCCGGCCTACGCCTCTGAGATTCCGCAAATCATAAAATCGCGCAGAATTGAGGTGGACGTGGCATTTATCCAGATTACCCCGCCCGACGAATCGGGGTATTGCAGCCTGGGGGTCGCCGTGGATGTGGCCCGGGAAGTCATGGAAAATGCATCTTTGGTTGTGGGGGAGATCAATGCAAAAATGCCCTTTACCTACGGGGATACCTTTGTTTCCATTGAGGATTTTGACCTGTTGGTCCGGTCTGACCGGGAGCCGGTGACCTATGAAATTCCGGAGGTTTCCCAACAGATGAAGCAGGTGGCTGCTAATGTGGCGTCTGTGATTAAGGATGGGGATTGCATCAGTTATTCCATGGGGCCAATGTTTGAAGCCCTGGTCCCTTATCTGTCCGATAAAAAGGATCTAGGTTTTCATTCCCTCTACTTTACCGATGCCATGGCTGAGTTGGTCAATTGTGGTGCAGTTAATAATCGCCGGAAATCCCCTTTCCGGGGCAAATCCCTGGCGTCCTATGCCTTGGGCACTAAAAAACTGATGAAATGGCTTGACCGGAATCCCCTGGTGGAGTTCCAGGGCATTGACTGGGTGTGCGATCCCCAGTTTATCGCAAAGAACCCTCAGTTTGTCTCCATGTATGAGGCAAGGAAAGCAGATATTCTGGGCAGTGTGGCGTTCCCCTTGCGGGGGGCGGTTATCACCGGGCCGGGTGAGGGAATCGATTTCTTTAAGGGGGCTGAAGCCTCGGTCGACGGCAGAACCATTATCGGACTTCCCAGCCGGAATGCAGATGGAAAATCCAATATTCTCATTAGTATTCAAAATTATGCCAATCAGTTACGGTTAAAGGAATCGGTCCATATTCTTGCCACTGAATATGGTGTGGCCACCCTCAAGTGGCGGTCCTTGAGGGAAAGGGCCCAGGCCATTATTGACATTGCCCATCCCGATGACAGAGAAGATCTGATCAAACAGGCCCGGGACCGGAAAATCATCTATCCCAACCAGATTTATGTGGCCCGGTCGGCCCATCTTTATCCTAGTCATATTTTTTGTACAAAAACCTTTAAAGGCGGTGCTGACATACGGTTTCGGGCCATGAAACCCTCGGATGAAGAGGCCATGAGGCGGTTTTTCTACCGGTGTTCCAGGGAAATGATTTTTTATCGGTTTTTTTATTCCATCAAGACCATGAGCCACAACAAGATGCAGGAATATGTGAACGTGGATTATGAACGAGAACTCTCCATCGTCGGTTTCGGCGGTAAAAAAGGGGATGGGAAAATCATTGCCGAGGCCCGGCTGGTCCAAGAAGAGGGGGCTGACTTTGGGGAGGTGGCCTTTTTGATTGACAGTTCTTGCCAGAACATCGGCGTGGCATCTTATCTTTTGGAATTGCTCATTGCTGAGGCACAAAAAAGGGAACTTAAGGGACTGACGGCCCAGGTCCTTTCCGAGAACCAGGCCATGATCAAGGTTTTTCAAAAAACAAAATTCCCGTTGAAAACCAACCTGGACAGCGGGGTTTATATGGTGAAAATCAGTTTTGCGAAGTAGGGGAAAGAGCTGCCTGGAAAAGGATCACTGCCACTGCACTGGCTACATTTAAAGAATTTTTCATCCCGAACATGGGAATATGGACGATGTCATCCAGTGCACCCAAAACGTGTGAAGAAATTCCGTATTCTTCATTGCCGAAAACGAACACAGCTTTTGAAGGCCAGGTATATTCCTGGCAGGGAATTGATCCCGGAATCGTTTCCAAACCAATGATTCGAAACCCCTGTTGTTTTTTCTCCATAAGCGTCTGGGCAAGGTCGGATGTTTTTTCCTGACTGACCCATTTATGGGCGCCCATGGCCGTTTTTTGAACCCGGGGATCTTCATAGCCCAGGGTGTTTCCAAGAATGACAGACCGGACACCCGCGGCATCACAGGTTCTGAAAATTGAGCCCACATTAAACAGACTTCGAAGTCCGTCCAGGGCCACCTGGTACTCGGTATCCAATAATGGTTCACCTGGTATGGTTCTGTCCGGCAAGCTTATCTGCCCAAGCAGTGTGTCATCCCGAAAATGGGTGCCGGATGCCTTTCGGTGGAACTGGATGGCATCGGAAATATACTCAATCTGCCCCCGTGTCCCCTGGCTGGGCCGAATGGGAGATGGGGCCTTTATCCATCCCAATAGGGTCTCATATTGGGAGCAAAATTGGTCAAAGGCAGTTATTTCTACCCTGTTTGTGGCAAGCTTTTGATAAAAACCCGACAACCAGGCAATGAGATGTCGGTGTTGGTTTTTTTCGGCAAGGGATAAAAATTTTTTCCGGGTAAATCCAAAGGTGTCCATGGGGTTTCTTATACCAGTCTTTGAATTGAGTTGCTATTTCTTTTAACAAAACCAAATTATAATGTTAACTCTCTTCAAATCCCAGGGGATTAGGATGTTTCTTTAGAAAGCCAGTTGGCAACTATTAATTTATTAATGTTTCCCCTGGATTTGCCGATGGGTACTCTTATATGGAACCGTAATGTTTCTATGTTTATTGATTAAAGGAGATATCCAATGAACCGTATACCTGATACCTCATCCCCAGGGCTGATACAGGACCGGGGCAACCTGCAGAATTCCCAATTTTCAAGCCATTCCAGGAAGCAATCTGTCAGTGCCTATGAAAGTCTTAATACCGGCCTGACCATAAAAACCAGGGAAGGGGATATTGTTACCCTTTCTTCAAATAGTTTTTCACAGCTTGATGCCTTTGAATACAACAGCCGGGGGGAGATCCAGACAGATTCGGCAAATGCCAGTGCAAGTCAGCACATCCGGGAGATTACCCTGACCACGGGAGAGCAGTTTTCTTTTTCAGTCCAGGGAGATTTAAACGAGCAGGAACTTGCGGATATCGAAGCCATT
>JAFLJU010000153.1 GCA_022712835.1 Desulfobacteraceae bacterium | reverse complement strand
ACATTGATGATATCGGACGTCACAACGCCGTGGACAAGGTGATCGGCACCCTGCTCCTGGAGCAAATTGACACCGGGAATCTGGTGCTGCTCTCCACGGGCAGAATCTCGTCGGAAATTTTGCACAAGGCCCGGCGGCTTAATATTCCCATCCTGGCATCCAGGGGAGCCCCCACCCACCAGAGTGTTTTACTTGCCAAGGAAATGGGGATTACCATTGCAGGCTTTATCAGACGAACCAATTTTGCTGTATTCACCCATTCCGAAAGGATTGTCACCCCATAAAACCATTTAAACACAGGAGAAAATATGGATTCCATAGACATTTTTAAAAGCGCACTCACCTATGAAAAAAAAATCAGGGATCTCTACCTGTCCGCCGTTGACACCATTGATGATGACAGGGGAAAAGATCTTTTCAAGGCCCTGGCCGCTGATGAACAATCCCACATGGACTTTCTGGAATACAGCCTGGAAAATATGGCTTCGGCCATTTCAATTGATATTGAAAAACTTACAACAGCCCTTCCTTCCACTGTTAACGACGATATCAGTCGTATGAAGGATAAAATTCCCGAACAAATGCTGGGGGACATCAAGCGCGCTTTGAGTGCAGCCCTGGTCCTTGAGGTCGAAACCAGCCAATTCTACAAAGAATCCTGTGATAATTCCCAGGGACCGGTAAAAGAGATCCTTAAAAAATTCTATGAAATTGAACAAGCCCATGTGGAGTTGGTCCAGATCCAACTGGATTATGCCATGGGGAACGGATATTGGTTTAATTTCATGGAAATAGATATGGAAGACTAACCACTGAAAAGAGTTAAGAGAATATAATGACACTGCCTGACAATATGACCCTGGATATGCTCATCGTTTTTGGTTTTTTAATCTTTGTTACTGGACTATTTATCTTTGAAATTGTCCGGGTGGACATGGTGGGATTGCTCATGATGGTAATGCTACCCCTGTCAGGTGTCATTACCCCATCTGACGCCATCAGCGGCTTAAGTTCCAATGCCGTGGTCTCCATCATTGCCGTGATCATCATGGGACACGGGTTAGACAAGACCGGCGTCATGAATGTCTTTGCCCAATATATCATCCGGTTTTCAGGGAAAAGCCAGGTTAGGATGATGACCTTAATATCCGCTACAGTTGCAGTGATTTCCAGTTTCATGCAAAATATCGGTGCCGCCGCTCTCTTCCTTCCCGCCACCAGCCGCATGTGCAAACAGCTCAATGTGCCGATTTCCCGTGTGCTCATCCCCATGGGATATTGTGCTATCATTGGCGGATGCATCACCCTGGTGGGCTCCAGCCCCCTAATCTTGCTCAATGATCTCATGGCATCCTGGTGGTCCAACAACCAGTCTCTGTTAGACAACCAGCCCTTTGAGGCCTTTGGCCTTTTCAGTGTGGCCCCCATTGGTATTTCCCTGGTCATCGCGGCCATCCTCTATTTCATTTTTCTGGGTAGATTTGTATTGCCAAAAACGAAGGTTCAAAAAGAATCCTGTTCTCTTTTAAACTATGATCTGGAATGCACCTATGGCCGGGAAATCAGCAATATGTTTGAGATGCAGGTACCCGAAAATTTTTACACCCGAAGGCTTGAAGAGTTAAAATTACGCCCCCTCTACCATGTAACCGTTGTTTGTATTTCCAAACACAAGGGCCGATATCGGGTGGATGTGCCGGGCCGGGCCGATGTGATTGAACCCAATGATGTGGTGGGCATCGTCGGCAATCCCGAGCATGCCCAGAAACTGGCAGCAGATTTGGGATGGACCCTGCGCGACGAACTGAACATACTCAGCGGTGTTTTATCCCCGGACCAGTCCGGTATCACCGAAGCCATTGTCACCCCCCGGTCCGAATTGGTAGGAAAGACCTTCCATGACTATGGATTTCGTAAAAATCTCCAAATCAACCCCCTGGCCATTTACCGCAGGGATGAGGTCATCCTGGAGGATATTTCGAAAATTAAAATTCAGCCCGGGGATACCTTTCTCCTCCATGGAAAATGGGAAAAATTCCATTTGCTCAAGCATAACCCCATCCTGGTATTTACAGGACACCTCCAGGGAGAGATCATGTACCCTGAAAAAGCAGGCCTTGCCAGTGCCTGCCTGGTCCTGGCCCTGGTCCTGGCACTGGGTTTCAAGATTCAATTATCCGTAGCCCTGCTGACAGGGGCGGTGGGAATGATTCTCACCCGGGTCCTGACCCTGGACGAAGCCTATCGGAGTGTGGACTGGATGACGGTCTTCCTCCTGGCAGGGCTCATCCCTCTGGGAATCGCCTTTGAAGAAACAGGGGCTGCCTCATTTCTGGCCTCATTTCTTGCCGGGCTTTCCCAGGGCGGACTGACCCCGGTTCTCCTCTTTTTGCTCATTGGTTTTTTAACCTCTTTTTTCACCCTGGTCACTTCCAATATCGGTGCCACTGTGCTCATGATTCCCCTGGCCATGAACATGGCTGTCCACTGCGGGGCCGATCCCAGAATGGCCGCTCTGATGGTGGCCGTGGCAGCATCCAACACCTTTATTTTGCCCACCCACCAGGTCAATGCCCTGATCATGCGGCCGGGGGGTTACAAGGTTATAGATTATATCAGGGC
>JAFLJU010000642.1 GCA_022712835.1 Desulfobacteraceae bacterium | reverse complement strand
GATGGGGTGTGTGAATCACTCTTGAATTTCTCCCTCGGTGGTATTTTTACCATGTCCCAAATGGTTTAGAAGTGAATTGGCAATCCTCATCTCAGATGCCGTTGTGTTGTAATCATGGCTTTGGGTTAATCCATTTGCAATATGGCGGATCAAATCTGCCAATAATTCACCCCAGGCGTCCCTTTCATCTATCTCAAAGTTTGATGCTTCTTCCCACATCCCCAATAACATGGACACTTGAATATCTTTGTTCCCGATCCAAACTCGAATCATTTCCATGGCGTTTGGATCATCTTTTATCCCTTCGGGTATTTGTAATTCATTCATTTATCTTATCCTTAAATATTTTATAAAAAAATAATAACTAATTTCAATTGATCAGGTCGGGTAGAACTACCCTCTGGTATCAAATGATAAATTGTCCCGCCTACAATATGTGGTATGGGACTGCGATTCAGAAAAAATGGGGAAAGTGACGCATGATGGTCTGTCTTTTCCAGCCATCAGCCAACCTTATTTTTAAACCGGTCATTCTCCACGTATTCCTTGTGAACACGTTTAATCAGTGAAAGGTTTCTCTTGAAGATATCAACGACTTTCGGATCAAATTTCGTTCCCCGCAGAAGATTGATCTCCTCTAGGGCATCTTCGATGGTCCAGGCATCTTTGTAAGGCCGTTCCGTGGTGAGGGCGTCAAATACGTCACAAACGGCTGTAATACGTCCGGCCAATGGGATGTCCTTACCGACAATGCCAGACGGATAGCCTGAACCGTCCCAATGTTCATGATGTGTGAGTGCAATGGCCTTAGCGATTTCCAGCAACTGGGACTGCCCGCCGTCCAAGAGTTCATGACCCAGTCGGCAGTGGGTTTTAATGACATTATATTCATCAGGTGTCAGGGGGCCCTTTTTCAATAAAATAGAGTCCGGAATCCCCACTTTTCCGATATCATGCATGGGCACGGCATTGTACATCAGCCAGTTTGCGCCTTTGCTCAGGTTGTAGGCTTTACCGATAATCGAACAATAGCGGCTTAACCGCTTATTGTGACAGCCGGTCTGATCATCCCGAATTTCCGCTGCCCGGACCAGGCGTGTGACCACTTCAAGTTGTGCGTCGTGCAATTGCGCCGTTCGTGTCACCAGCAGGTGTTCAAGGCTTTTTTTATGCTTTTCAAGCTCATCCGTGGTTTCAGCCAGGGTTTCTTCGAGTTTAATTTCATTGGTGACATCAATGAGTGTGCCCAAAGACAGGACCAGTTCCGACTCAGGATAGGTTTCTATCAAGGCAATGTCCTTCAGCCAGAAGGTGTCGTGCCCGTTGTCAATCTGGTAGATGGCTTCGGATTTACCGGATTTTTCCGAAAGACGGCGGAGGTATTGGCGGGCATGCGCCAATTGTTTCTTATCAAGAACATTCTTTGAAACAAATGCGGAATCCAGCTGTTTTCTGTACAGGTAGTGCTTACTCAAATTTTCACGAAACCTATCTGCAAGCATATCACCCGCCTTGCAGTTCAGTATCTGTGTCAGGCCTTTACCTGTGAATTCATACCAGATATCTGTGTGGCCGATTTTCCAAGACGCAATATAAGGAATGATGGGCGTACCGATTTTTTCCAGGGAGTCCATATGAATGATGGCCTTTGCCAGCCTTTTTTTCAGAGCCCTATTATTGCTGTAACGCAATATACGGCCGCTATAGGCAAAGTTTTTTTCAAACAGCGATAAAAGGTCTGGTTTCTCGCTCATTTGTTATCTATATTCGTCTCATTTGCGGCATCAATCAATGGTGTTTATCAAAGGAAGATGCACTGCAATATTAACATCAGTCCAGCATTCATTCGGTCATTACGTTTAAAATTGAATAACGTAAAAAGACAAATAATGCAAAGGTGTTAACAGATAGATTTAAAAAATAGGGACTTTTGTCCAAAAAATTAGGCTTTCATCCTATTTACAACCCCCTTTATTTTTATAGGACGCAGATAGGCGCCGCTTTGTACTCCTGCAACTTTGTGTCCTAATTTTGGAAATTTATATTTTTCAGAGTACGGAACCATCGGTCTTAGGTTATCGAGAATTATTGGAAAAAAATCTCGCATCTTGATACCAGTGCCTTAAAATGGTATGTTTTTTCGATTTATAAATTTTTAATTTGAAAAGAGACTTTTTTTGAAGAAAAAAGAGAAATTTACATTTTTGTGTCAGTCCTGTGGTTGCCAGACTCCCAAATGGATGGGGCGGTGCCCGGAATGCGGGGCCTGGGATACACTGGCCGAGGAGAAGATTGTCAGTGCCGGGTCGGGCAAGGCCCGAACTATGACCTCTTCCAAGCCTGTGTCCATAAATTCCGTGGAGGTCACGGAAAACCAGCGCCTGCTGACCGGTATTTCTGAGTTTGACCGGGTGCTTGGCGGCGGTATTGTGGACGGATCCCTTATTCTCATCGGGGGGGACCCGGGTATCGGAAAATCCACCCTCATGCTCCAGGTGCTGGCCACCCTGGCCAAAGCTCAAAAAAGATGTCTCTATGTATCCGGGGAAGAGTCAGTTTTACAACTTTCCATGCGGGGAAAACGACTGGATTCAGGCAGTGACTCCCTTTTTATTGTGGCGGAAACAGATCTGGATGCCATCCTTTCCATGGTGGAAAAACAGCATTATGATGCCATGGTGATCGATTCCATCCAGACGGTGTTTCACCCGGAAGTCTCTTCCACCCCGGGATCTGTGACCCAGATCCGGGAGGCCTCCATGCAGTTCATGCATTTGGCCAAGACCACGGGAATTCCCATTTTTCTGGTGGGGCATGTCACAAAGGTCGGGGCCATTGCAGGTCCCAGAATCATGGAACATATGGTGGACACCGTCCTTTATTTTGAAGGGGACAAAAGCCATGTTTTTAGAATTTTGCGGGCGGTGAAGAATCGGTTCGGGTCCACCAACGAGATCGGGGTTTTTGAAATGCGGGAAACCGGTCTTGAACAGGTGCCCAACCCTTCGGCCGTCTTTCTATCGGATCGGTCCGCTGTGGCGCCGGGGTCTGTGGTGACCTCCAGCATGGAGGGGACCCGGCCTATTCTGGTGGAGATCCAGGGTCTTGTTTCCAGTTCCGGCATGGGAAATCCGAGACGAACTGTTTTGGGACTTGATCATAATCGGGTTGCCCTGATTTTGGCGGTCATGGAAAAACGTCTGGGTATGAACCTGTCCGGGCTGGATGTGTTTATGAATGTCATTGGCGGGGTGAAGATTGTGGAGCCCTCCGCCGACCTTGCCATTGCTGCGGCTTTGGCTTCAAGTTTTCTGGACAAGCCGGTGCACAAGGAAACCACCCTCATCGGTGAAATCGGTCTCACCGGGGAAATCCGGGCGGTGAGTCATGCCCAGGCACGGATCAAGGAAGCCTCCAAAATGGGGTTTACCACCTGTCTGGTTCCAAGTTCTGCCATGAAACAACTCTCTCGTGTTGAGGGAATGACCATAGAAAGTGTGAGTTTTTTAAAGGACGCCATGGAGGTATTATTTGATGGCCAAGAATAGTAAGGGGTCGAGTAAAGGACCTGGTAAAGGACAAAGTAAGGGGTCGAGTAAAGGACCCAGCAAAGGATCACGTAAGGGGTCAAAGGGCAATGAATGGGCAGACCATTTGACCCTGAGGGCAAAGGCGGAAAATTATCCGGCCCGGTCCATATATAAGCTGGAGGAGATTCAAAAAAAATTCAAGGTGATCGCGCCGGGGAGTCAGGTGCTGGATCTTGGGTGTGCGCCGGGATCCTGGCTTTTGTATGCGGCAAAGCAGGTGGGCAGTAAGGGGCGGGTCTTTGGAATTGATTTGCAATCAATAGAGATCAAACTTCCCGACAATGTAATTGCCATCCAGGATAATATTTTGTCCCTGGAAAACAATGATTTTTTGGTGGAGGGATTTGCTGTTGTTTTAAGTGATATGGCACCTGCCACAACAGGGCGTAAGGATGTGGATTCTTTCAGATCATTTGAACTGTGCCGTATGGCTTTGGAAACGGCTAAAAAATTTGGAGCTCCCAATTCAAATTTTGTCTGTAAGATATTCCAGGGCAATGAGTTTAAAGAGTTTGAACAAGCCGTAAAATCGGTTTTCAGAGAGTGTAAAACATTTAAGCCGGAAAGTTGCAGAAAACAAAGTAAAGAAATATATATAATTGCAAAAGGAAAAAAATAAGGAGACAATCGCATGTCAGGACATAGTAAGTGGTCGACCATCAAACACAAAAAAGGGGCAGCCGATGTAAAAAGAGGCAAGATTTTTACAAAGCTGATCAAAGAGATCACCGTGGCCGCCAGAATGGGTGGCGGGGATCAAGAAGCTAACCCACGGCTGCGTCGTGCCCTGAATGACGCCAAAGCACAAAATATGCCCAAGGACACCTTTGAACGGGCTGTTAAAAAGGGTGCCGGAGATTTGGACGGGGTGAATTACGAGGAAATCCTCTATGAAGGCTATGGCCCGGGGGGCGTTGCGGTTCTGGTGGAGTGCCTGACCGATAACAAAAACCGGAGCATTGCCGATGTCCGTTACATTTTTGGAAAAGCTGGTGGAAATGTGGGGACGGACGGATGTGTGGCCTGGATGTTTGACAAAAAGGGTTTGATTTCAGTGAGCAAGGAAGATTCCGATGAAGAGACCTTGATGGAGGTTGCCCTGGAAGCCGGTGCAGAAGATATCAAGGATGAGGGAGATGTCTTTGAAATTATCACCACCCCGGAAGATTTTGACGCGGTCAAGGAGGCGGTTGACGCGGCCCAGATTAAATG
>JAFLJU010000115.1 GCA_022712835.1 Desulfobacteraceae bacterium | reverse complement strand
GGTCAGCCGCCTGGATGCCGCTTCGGCAAAGATTGTTAAACGGATTATCAATGACAGCATTGAGGCGGAAAAAGAAGGGGTACAAGGTGTTGGTTATTTTGATGCCCGATGGAAGGAACCAAATCCCAAGGACACAAAGGGAAAAAAAATATCAGGGTATGCCTTTTACGACCGGTCCATCCATAAAACAGCCCAATTCCATTCACAAAAAAAAATACTGCCAGTTGTTCTAAACGATGCCCAGGATCTATTCCAGCCAGGGACTTGCCCTAACACCCTGATATACTGTGGATGGTATAGCCTTGGTAAATACATTGATGCCTTTCAATGGGTCAAGGGATCTGTGGGATACCATATTGCCAGCAGTGAAGCGACTACCCTGAAAAATAAAAACTCCCAGGTCTGGTGCAAAAAAATGCTGGACAATGGAATTGCTGCCACCATCGGACCTGTGGGAGAGCCCTATGTCCAGGCATTCCCGATCCCTGAAATTTTTTTCAATTTTCTCACCGAAGGGTATCTGACCCTGGCAGAGTCCTATCTGGTGAGCCTGCCTTTTTTATCATGGAAAATGGTACTCATCGGAGATCCCCTGTACCGAATGAATATAAAGGGAGCTAAAAAATAATTCTCCAGGACGTCATGTCCCGGGGAAAGCAATAGACAAGGAAACCCATGGAAATTAATCATCCCTCCCAACTGAACCTGATATTTCCCCAATGGCAGGGATCAGGTCCATCCAATATCCTATATTCTGCTGCAAACAGGTTGGCAGATGTCTGTACCGATATAAGGTTTACCCCCATCCCGGTACCGGAAAAACAAAGACTTCATATTGCCCATGATATTCTGGGATATGAATCCATTTTGTCACAGTTGCGTTGGGCAAAAACCGTTATCGACCAGCTCAGTCCGGAGTCAATAATGGTTGTCGGCGGTGACTGCGGGGTTGAGCTGGCACCCGTTTCTTTTCTAAACCACCGCCATGGGGGAAACCTGACCCTGGTCTGGCTGGATGCCCATGGAGATTTGAACACTCCCAAATCATCCCCCTCCAAACATTTTCACGGTATGCCCCTGCGAACCCTTTGTGGTGAAGGTGACCAGAGGATTTTGGACCATTGTTTCTCCCTTCTGTCCCCGGATCAGGTCATCCTAGCCGGTGCCCGTGACCTGGACCCGGCAGAAGAACTATTTATTCGGGACCATGGTGTGGTTCAGGTGTCTGTGCAGTCGATGGCAGCCGATCCCAAATCCATCGTCCGGGAAATTCATAAAAAAGGATTTCGCCATGTTTATGTTCATATCGATATGGATGTGCTGGATCCCGAAGGGTATCCCTGGGTAAAGCATCCCACTCCCGAAGGGTTGGCGGTAAAAAATCTTGTAGAAGTCCTTTCGGAAATTGTTTTATCTTTTCATGTGGCCGGGCTCGGGTTGGTTGAATTTACAACAAAAAATTTGAACCCTTCCGACAAACCGGCTCCCCGATTAGTCCCGCATACCCGGGCCGAGATTCATCCAGGCCAGGCTTGCATCCGATCACTCATGGACATATTCAGATAAAAAATCCAAGGGAAAGGTGGGGGCATTGATTATTATTGGGAGGCTTCCGGCAAATAAATATGGAAGGTGGTGCCCTGGCCTTTGACAGATTTCAGGTCAATGCCGCCCTGGTAACTTTTGACAATTCCGAAAACAATGGCAAGGCCAAGGCCGGCATTGTCGGCTGTCTTTTTCGTTGAGAAATAGGGATCAAACACCTGGGGAAGAATGGCAGGGTCAATGCCTGGTCCCGTATCTGTCACAGACATCCGGATATAGGGCCCCGGATTTATGTCCAGGTCGGCCTGATCCTGGCTCTTCTCCACCATGATCCGTTCACCTGTTACCCGTATTTCACCGCTATCTCCTATTTTCTTTGTTTTCATGGCATGGAAGGCATTGGTAATCAGGTTCATTAACACCTGCTGAATCCGGGTTTCTTCAGCCATGACCATTAGATCCATATCCGGGAGACCGACCTCAAGGGTGATGGATTTTCCCAGGGAGGATTTGAGCAGACCAAGGGTTTCTTTGATCACCCTGCCAAGGTTTACCAAGTGGGTTTCATGCCGGTCCTCCCTGCCAATGGTATACAGCTTTTTGGCAAGATCTATGGCGCGTTCGGCCGCGGTTTCGATTTTTTCCAGGGAGGTGCGGATCTTATGATCCCCGGGTAAGCCATGAAGGCAGATATCCGTATAATTGATAATAATCGTGAGCAAATTGTTGAAATCATGGGCCGTCCCGCCGGCCAGCAGGCCGATGGACTCCATCTTTCGGGCTTGCCAGAGCTTGGATTCAAGGGCCTGTTTCTCTTTTGTCTCCTGTTTCAACTTGGCTTTGGAAATGGACAATTGGGTGATTTTTTCCTGGAGGTCTCGGTTGGAGGCCCTTAATTGTCCGTAGAGATCAAAGCTTTCCAACCCGCTGGCACAATGGGACATCACAATTGAAAAAAGTTCAAAAGAGGCTTCCTGGACATGCTTTTCGTTCTTTTCAAGGATTCCCACAAACATACCCCGGACCCGGGATACCGTTGTCAGAACATGGAACAAAAATTGGTTTTTAAAATTGTTGGAATAAGCGGTGATGGGAATTTTTTCCAATAATGCTCTGGAAAAAGTCCCATCTTCGATGAAATATTCCATTTCCGATTCAATAAAGTTTTGATCTGTTTCAGGAGTGCACAGGGCCAGGTGAAAATCAGATGTGTTTTCGTCGATGAGAAAAAAGGCCATGGATTTAAATTCGATCAATTTTGAGGCCTGATCCCGGCTTTTTTCCAAAATAATAACCGGGTCTTCTAATTGGTTGATACTGGAATGAAACTCCCCCAGTTCCTGGGTCAGGGCCAGGGCCTGCAGTTTAGAGCGATTGGCCTGTTCCAGGTAGGCCAGGCGTTTCTTCATATCCATACCAGGTAAATTATTCATAGAAAAATTGAATCGCCTCCACCAGTTGACGATCCAGTTGACGAATCACCTGTTCCAGTACGCTGTGGGAAATCCCAAGCGCATTCCAGGTATGGATGTTCAGCCGGGGGAGGTAGTACCGGCCTGAAGCTCCGATCCCCAGGGCATTGACCAGCCAGTTTGAAAAATGGACGATGGCGGTTTCCCCGGCCGGTTTCGCTTTGAAATCATCGTGGTGGTGACGGATCAGATTGGAAATCGGTTGGGAAAAATTCCATTTGTCTGCCATCAGGCTGCCAAACCTTGCATGATTCATTTTAAAATACCGGGGTTCCACCTGATGGAGGGAAAGACCTAGTTTTCCGGCCTGGGTAAAGGCTTTTCCAATGGTTCTTGGACAATAACACAGAAATATCAATTGTCCGATATCATGGAGCAGTCCCCCGATAAAGACTCTATCCGGGTTCACCTTTTCCACATGGAATGCAAGGATTTTTGCCGTAAGACCACAGGCTACGCTATGGCGCCAAAAGGACTGCATATTGATGTGATTTCCGGGAATTCCCTTAAAATAGTTAATCATGGTGATTCCCAGTGCCAGAGAGCAAACTTGCTGGGTTCCCAATGCCATGGCGGCATAGGATAGGGACTCCACACGTTCATTGAACCCATAGGCGGCGGAATTGACAATCCGTAACAGGGTTGCACTCAGGCTGGGATCCTTACTGACGATGTTGGCAATATCCTTTCCAGAGCATTTAGGATTCTGGATCGCCTGATTGATTTCGGAAAAAATTGTGGGCAGGGAGGGCAATTTTACCTCATCGGTTAAGAGGGAACCCATATCTTCGGCTGAATATTGATCGTTGATCCCAGGTTTTTCGTAAATTTTTTTCTGCTCATCAAAGGGAAGTTCTAACCCTCCGACATGGGTGACCATTCGTTCAAGTGATAGGTCAAAAATTTTTTTTACAACAGTGTTTTCCAGATCATTGTGGCGGAAATAGCGCTTCAGCCTGGCCGTTGCCTCTTTTTGGTCTGGTGTTTTTTGTCCAGGGGGCAGGTTTCGGGAAGACGGGTCTGCCGGAATGTCATCCCCTTGAATCGCCACCTCAAGGATGCCCCACATTTTCAAGGTTCGGATTGTTTTTTTAGACAATTCAATTCCGGTATCAAACAGTCGGCGACCATCTCTGTTCACCACTTCCCGGCCAAGAACCATTCCCGGGGTTGCCTTGGATACTGATATTGTCTGCATCTGTTTTCCGCCTGTAATGAAGAATTCTTTTAATACCCAAAATCTATATGAATTCCTTGAAATGGTCAACAAGGATCAAAAGAATCACAGGTGTAACGAGGCACGTAATCTTAGGAATTTGGGCAGATAGGCTCAGATTTTTGAAAAATATGTCAATATCCAAAAAAATAATATAGCACATATATCACCATGAAGGGTGATATATAGGATACTTTTCCCAAAATAAATATATATTTCCCCTTCTTTAGATAAAGACATTTTTGGATTGTGTGGTATAATATATACAATACACACACAGGAGGTTCTAAACATGGCACCATCTCTGGGAGAAAAAATAAGAATGCTGCGGCAGGAGAAGGGGTTGTCCCAGGTACTGCTGGAGAAAAAATCAGGGGTTAACTCCAAGCTGTTGAGCAAATATGAGAACGGTAGGATCATCCCTACGGCAGACACATTAAGGAAGATTGCAGAAGGCCTTGAGACCAGTGCTGATTATCTGATTTTTGATAATGTCCCCAAGGACGGGCTCAGCCAGATCATAGACCTTGACCTGTTCGAGAAATTTAAGGCAGTGGAACAAATGGACGCAGAGAGTAAAAATATCATCAAAAGCCTTATTGAAGCGGTGATCATTAAAAACAAAGTCCAAAACATCATAAACCAAAAAAAAGAAGGACCTTGGGAAGACAGGATGAGACAGACTCTGTCCAAGCTGCGCAAGCGGGCAAAAGGTTACTCTGAGGAAGAGATTATGCAGGTTGTGGATCAGGCGGTACAGGCGGTAAGACTTGAAGAACAAAACGTTTAGGGCCGTTATCGACACCAATCTGTTTGTCTCCGGCCTGTTTGCCCAAAAAGGTTATACCTATCAGCTTCAGGAACTATGGCTCACCAAGACCTTTGAGCTGGCAGTATCTGACCAGATCCTGGCCGAGATCAAAGCCACCCTTCAAAAGCCCTATCTGCACAAAAAACTGTTCGTCCATAAGAATGAAGAAGACGAGATCATCGATCTGATCCGGGAACAGGCCTTTGTTGTAACCCGGGACCGGTACAAAACCGCTAAACTTAAGACGGACCCGGATGATAACAAGTTCCTGGCCTGTGCTCTGGAGGCCAAAGCTGATCTTATTGTGTCAGGTGACAACCATCTTCTGGAGCTGAAGCACTATCAGGGCATACAGATTGTTACTGCTAAAATTTTTGTTAATAAATTTAAAACCTTATTTCCCAAGAGCTAACTCTCGACTTTCTCTTTACTCATTTTCGTAATTCCGATATTTAATCAAAGACAATGCTCCCATTATATAGATAGCCGGGTTGTGGTCGTGTCATCAAGACGATAACAGCTTGTGCAGGTTATTGGCAAACAGTTGTCGATCCTTTTGACCCATGGGAGGGGGGCCCTGGGTTTCGATTCCGGTTGCCCTGAAGGACTCCATCAGGTCTCTTACGTACAAGCGGGAGGTGATATTTTCCGTGGAGTAAAGCTCTCCCCTTGGATTAAGGGCCAACGCACCGTTATCAACAACTTCGGCTGCCAGAGGAATATCTGCTGTGATCACCAGGTCCCCTGGGCTGATCTGTTTTACAATTTCATGGTCTGCCACGTCAAAACCCGATCCCACCCGGAGAAACTTAATAAACGCGGATTTTGGTATTTTGAGCGGTTGATTGGCCACAAGGGTGACCAGGGTATGGGTCCGTTCTGCCGTCCGATATAAAATTTCCTTGATAACCACCGGACACGCATCTGCATCCACCCATATCTTCATTCCTTCTGGCTCCTTGATTCTGTGTGTGTTCTTTCAACGATTCCTCCCCTTTTCGGATATAACGGGGCAAAGATCAAGGAGATTTTATGTCTGTCCGGGAGGTAATCACTCGAAAGGTGACCATATCACTGTTCCCGGACCTGTCCATCACCGCCAGCTGGTAAGTGCCCGGGGCCGGCATGGGCATAAAATGTTGAGTGACTCGTTTTTTATCTCCATTGTGAATATCTTTATTCTCATTTAGGGGCCTGCGATTTAAAAACCAGTATAATCGACCCTGACTTCCCAAGGTTTCCAGGGGGATCAGGGGGGAGTTGGCCTGGCCCGGGGGAGCTGTCAACAGACTGTCATTGGAAATGGAGGTGATCCTGAGCCGGTTATCCGTGATGGGAGCAAGGTCGGGGCATTGGGCAGAGGTCTTTGGGATCAGTCGGTTTCGCCGCCATTTTTCCGGAAGCCAGGGTTCTGCTGCCCAGGGCCACAGGGCCAGGGTGATTTTTTTTACCCCGCCGCATAGGGGACCGGCTCTTTTCCCCCGGGCATCTACCCAGATTGTTTGCAACAGGGAGGTTAGTCCCGGGGATGTTACTTTCGGGGTCAGGTTTTCTGTCAGGGTGGGGGGGATCTGGTGGTTGAGGATCCATGCCTTGTGGCGTACCATGCAGGAACCGGGGAGCTGGGTGTCGGCAATTCTTGAGGGCCAGCAAATGGTTTGTTGTTCCACCGTATCGGGTAGTTTTTCGGATTCTCGGTTTGTCTCTTCCCGTGACAGGGGCAGGCTTTCCATAA
>JAFLJU010000588.1 GCA_022712835.1 Desulfobacteraceae bacterium | reverse complement strand
TGTCAATACCCCTCTTTTAGTGCCAAACACTTTTAGAAATTCCGACATAAATATCGTTGGTTAATAATCCCAATGTAGGAACCCCGCCGGAGGCATCCCTCCGTGATCACCATCTATCGGTCAAGTGTTCTCAGAGGAATTGGTCAGGACTGCGAAGCACCCGTAGGGCTTGGTCTTTACCAATTCTTCTGAGAATGCTATTAAGTACAACAAGCAGCACGTGCATATTCTCGTGGTGTTAAATCTCCAAGAGATTCATGAGGTCGTTCTCCATTGTACTGCTCCAACCACCAATCGGTAATTTCTCGAACTTCATTTAAGTTATGAAACATATAATAATCCAACACTTCCGTTCGATAAGTACCGTTAAACCTTTCGACATAAGAGTTCTGGGTCGGTTTTCCTTTTTCTATGAATTCCAGATGTACCCCATGTGCTTCTGCCCAATCTGCCATTGTTAAGGAAATAAATTCTGGCCCGTTATCCATTCGCAACTGCTGTGGGAACCCACGCCATGCGACCAATCTGTCCAAGACCCGAGTAACTCTTTGGGCTGGAAGACTGAGATCAATCTCTATGGCAAGTGCTTCGCGGTTGTAATCATCTACAACGTTAAATGTCCTAAATTTCCTTCCATCCCACAAACTGTCACTCATAAAGTCGATAGACCAGCTTTGATTCATGGATTCAGGAACACTTAACGGTTGTGGGTTACGTGCTGGCAGCCGTTTTTTGAATTTGCGGCGCATGTTGAGTTTCATTTTGCAGTACACACGGTGTACTCGTTTGTGATTCCAGCGGCGCCCTTCACGTTTAAGAAGCACAAACAGCTTAGGAAAACCATATCTCGGGTACTTTTCTACCAAGTTACTTAAAGCTTCCACTACAGGATTGTCTCGATCATTATCAGGCTGATATTGGTAAACACTACGACTAATCCCAAGCAACCGGCAACAGGAGCGAAGACTCAAACTGTATACTGATTTGACATAATCAACCAGCTCACGCTTCTCTGTTGCCTTTAAAGCTTTTTTTCAACAATATCCTTGAGAGCCTCATGTTCCAGACTAAGATTGGCAAACATTTGTTTCAACATACGATTCTCTGTTTCCAAATCTTTGAGTCGTTTAATATCAGAGGCTTCCATGCCACCGTATTTTGCCTTCCAGTTATAATATGTTCCCAGGCTCACTCCATATTCTCGGCAAACTTCAGATACTGCACGACCACCTTCGACCTGCTTCAGCACCTTTATTATCTGATGCTCTGTAAATCTCTTTTTCCGCATATGTCATTCTCCTTTTTGGATTAACAATATGACGGAATTTTCTAATTCTTGCTGGTACTATTTTAAGGGATAGGGACATTTAGATTAGCAAAGTTCATGTGCATACAATTCAGTTTATACGTTTTTATGCCCTTGTGCACTGGCGGTTGGCCAGTGAATATAACGACTTAAGTAAGGGACTAGCGAACGATCTTGACTTGCTTGTTATATTTTTCATGTTTATCTTTGAAAAGTGCTAGCACCATAACGGGTAACTAAAATACCAAGTTTGCTATTTTCTCTAAGTAAAGATGGTACTTCCCATTCATTGAGTTTTTGGATTATTTCTTCCTCTGTGCTGTCGTCTATAAACTCTTTACCTACTTTCAATATAAGCAATCCATTTTCTGTTGGGATTCTATAATGTTGGTTGTCTGATATATTAGCCTGCTCAATATTGGAATTTGGAAATTGTTCTTTAAGGTAGTTTTCTATGGCGTTGCATTTATTTTGATTCATTTCAATTTCCTTTTTTAATGAATATAACGTTCTAAATCACCGGCTGGCCTTGGATTTACCGGAATGTTAGTGCGAGAGACAGTGCTAGATTAACATCCGAAAATCGGACGTGTGAGCCAGTCGGGTGCATTTTTTTGTTATGTGATTTTATACACTTTTTTTGGGTCTGCTGATTTTGTTTGTGATTTTTCCAGGTTTGTTAAATTCAAGTTCGTTGCCATTTAAATTAAGCTTTAAGCTTGATGCACTCCCCATAAGTGCTGAAGCAAGTTCATCTGCAGGATGTGTTACTTGGTCAAGTGTCTTCGTTTCTGTAGTGAAAAGATTCCTTGTAATACTGCCCAACAAGTCTGATGGAATCACTGAGTCAGTTACTTTTCTCCATTCTAAGCAGCTCTCTATAACCCAATTTGCACGGTTCACATCAATATAGAACTGTTGCAGTTGAAATTCAGACGCAGAATGTTGCTCAGCCCAACGATTCTGCCACTTAATATAGTAAAGAACGGTCCCTAAAAGAGCGAAAGAAAATAGTGCAAACCTTGCCCACAGCCAATATATTTTAACTTTCTCAGTATCTATGGCAGATGCTATTTGTTCAGATTTGCTACTTATTTCTTCATTTCCACTAGTTTTGTTAATGCTGACAATGTAGGTTTTCTCTGCAGTATTTATTTCGTATCCAGTAAACACCATAAGAGAGAAAGAAGAGAGCATTAACAAAAGAATTCCAATGAGAACTGGTCTCCTTTTGTTTTCGGTTGATTCTGATACTCCAAAATTGTTTATACGATTTTTTACATCGTCAAGCATTTTGTCTCGAATTTCACGACGTACATGAGTATTGTCGCGATCATCAATAGCCTCAAGTTTTTTTGCTAATACCTCTTCTTTGACCTCTAGAATTTCAGACTTTTTTGTGTAACCTTGTTCTAATCTATCTTGCTTTTCTTTTAGTATGTCCTCAAGTTCAGTTCTTTTGGTTTCGAATTTTTTCTCAACTTGCTCACGAAACTCAGCACTTTTACGAACCAAATCTTCATTGAGTTGTTCGAGACGCTCTAGAGTTCCTTCGTGGATTGACAGTAACTGGATTTGCTCTTCAGAAAGACCACTATCTATAAACCTGCCCGGCTCAAATGCTTTGAGTTCCGTGTTGATTAGCGCAACGATAGCAAGTTTTTCTTTGTTTGTTGCAGTTCCTTGTTGTTGGTTCCAATTTAGGAGGATTTCATCATAGATTGGTGATTGTTGTTCGGGTTGATAATTGCCACCACGATGATATCCAATGTTGAGTCCAGAGATATTAATGGAACAGGTATTTATTAGAGTTGAGTTATGAGAAAGTAACTCCTCAAATTCTTCATTTGGTTCTTCCGATAAATCGACAGCACCAATTTGCGCAAAAGCCAAAGCAGATATATTTAGTGTTGTTACATTGTATTTCTTTCCAAGCTTGGAAAAACAATTAATGACGGCTCGGTCAGGCATCCGTGGGATTTTAATTCTTTGTACTTGAGTCATAATTGATTCCTTTACCTATTTGCAATTATATACGCACATAACGGCCGAGCTGTGCGGAGCCAGCGGCCTGGTTGTTGAAAGCTTGTTTTCGGCATCCAGGTTGCTGGGTACCGTTCGAGCGATTTGTTCTCGGTGTACGCTTCAGCGTTCCGGGAAATAAACAGGTCGGTCGGTGTACCGCACAGCTCGGCCGGTCTAGGATGCACGCAGGGCATCCTAGAACTTGTTTATCACCGTATTACAGTTTCCCTAGTATAACTCCCAACCAAAAGCACAAAATAAGTTTCAAAATCAATTCGGGAAATATTTTAAAATGGTAGGTATAAAAATATTATATCTGTGACACGTTGA
>JAFLJU010000114.1 GCA_022712835.1 Desulfobacteraceae bacterium | reverse complement strand
AAGAAACTGGGATTTCGTGCAGAGGCATTTACCACCTCCCAGGAGGTTGAACTCCCCCTTAAATTCGATGATGAGAACTTGAATATGGGAGAGCATCTGCGACTGGAAAAGCTTGGGCCAGCAGACCTGGACGCTGTGGCAAAAATTGATGGGCAGTTTTTCAAATCCGATCGCCTTGAATTTCTAAAGGGTCTGTACGAAGATTCCCTTCAAGAGGGGTGCATCGGCCTGAAAGATCGGGAAAAAATTGTGGGATTTTTAATGATCCGGCGGAGAAAGAGCTCCAAAGCGGAAGGCAATTTTGCCCAGGGCCCGGACCATGCCTACCGCCTGGGGCCCTCCTGCGTCCTGCCGGAATACGGTATTAAAGGATTTAAAGCGCTCTTCCAGGAAGGGATACGGGCAGTGAACGAAGAGGTGAGCCACCTTGTCGGCAGCGCCAGGATCTATACGGTGTTTCCTAAGGATGGGGACAAAGAACAAATTTTTAAAGATACACATGAACTGGCAGAAGCCATGGGCATTGACGAAAATATGAACCTGGACCTGATCTTTGATGACCACGAACATATCTTTGGCGCTCAAACCTCCTGGAAAAATGAAGCGCAGTGGACCTATATGAAACATCTGGGATTTCACCAGGAATATTTCGAGCAGGTGATGAGTTATACTGCCGGGGAGAACGCCGCAGGAACCCGGGCGAATCCCGAAGGGATCTTTGCCCTGGCGACCCCTGGAGACAAATCCTGAAACAGGCAGGATATTCCCTGTCTGATTTGAAGAAATTCTCAATAGACAGATCAGACAAAAATATTTGCCCGGATCAAATTTGTGCATATCTTATGGAGTATCCCAATGACCACCCACCCCCTAATGTTAAGGAGGAAAGCAGATGACAAATCGGATATCCGCAGCAGATGCCAGATCCAGAACAAGGGCAGGACTCTCCCTTCTGGTGTGCATCTATGACGATGACAAGTTTAACAGCCAGGCCCACCTTGAAGGCGCCATCCCCATGAGCGAATTTTTAAAGATGAAACCCGACCTTGCAAAGGATACGAACATCATCTTCTACTGAGGCTGAGTCAATGACAGCTCTGCGGCAGGTCTTGCCGTGCAATATATGGAAAAAGGCTACATCAACACACGGGTTCTGGACAAAGGAATCGGCGGCTGGAAAGCGGCTGGATTCAATCTTCTTTAACTTTTTTTAAACCTTTTTTTTACCATGAAGATCATGAAGGACACCTTTTTTCCCTTCATGATCTTCATCTGCTTCATGGTAAGTTTCTTAAGCAAACCGTCTGGCCGTACCCTGCTGATAAATTGGGTCCTGTACTCAAGAGCGGCTTATTTTTTAATCACCTTTAGGGTCTCTTTCAGAATTTCCAGAATATTGCGCCCGCTTTTTTTTGCAATCACCCGGGCATCCTCCACAACTTTTTCTGCATGGGCTGATAGAGTAGCCTCGTCGGGTAAAACCATACCGGAGTTTTCATATTTCCAGACAAGAAGCTTTTTGGCAAAGTTAGCCTCTTGTTTCCGGATAAATCCATTCTTTCCAAAAATAGCCATGGCCGATGTTTCTCCCTCATATCAATCGTATAAAAAAAGGCCTATTCCAGGGATTCTGCAACGGATACGGTGCGGTCACCCATCATATTAACGTAGCTTGCCAATTCATTGTCGTACCACCCGTATATGACGGCCTGGGTAACCTGGATACTGCCCACATGGTCTTTGATGCTGTCCAAAATTTCCTTGTCAATGCCCCGCATATGTTCCAGGTTGATATTGATGGACCCGGTTCGGGTGTGGGTTTCATGACCTTCGATGACAGCGCCTGCCTTGGGGGTTCCAATAATATCAGAAGAAACATTCTGTTTGTTGGTAAACACCAGATAGCCGTTGGAATTCTGCTCTGCCGCGGCTTTGAAGATATCATTGATCATATCCCTACGAATGGGCTTTTCATTGAGTGCTTCCTGGAAATTCATTACCAGGATGATCAATGATCCGGTGGAAATGGGGATTCGAACAGATTCCGCCATAAATCCAATAGTGGCCATTTCTGGAATCACCAATTGCAATGCCTTGGCAGCCCCGGTGGTGGTCAGGATGATATTGTTCTGGATGGACCGATTCTTTCTAAGATCGGTGGCCCCTGTCTTGGGCAGGCGATCCAACACCTGCTGGGACCCTGTGGCGGCATGGATAGTGGCCATGGAAGCGGACAATACCCGTTCTATACCAAAGGCATCCAGCAACGGCTTGACCATATGGGAAAGACAGGTGGTGGTGCAGGAGGCATTGGAAACAAGGGTATGGCGAATCGGGTCATAGTCCCTGTCATTTACTCCCATGACCGTTGTCACGGCATCATCGGGCATGACGGCACCTTGTTTGAGCTTAAAGGGAGCCGAGGCGATCACCTTTTGGGCACCGGCCTCAAGATGCCCCCTAAGAGCACCTTTGGGATCATCGGCACCCAGATTTGGATCCAGGAACTGGCCCGTGGTGTCCACGACAATATTTACCCCATGCGCTGCCCATTCAATATTTTTGGGATTTCTGTGATTCGTTAAAATTTTAACATCAACACCGTTCACCTTCAGGGTGGACCCCTTGGCATCCACATCGGTGATAACCGGTTTCCCCTGGTATCCGTGGAGATATGCCTCCAGGCGGCCATAGGTGGAGTCCCGTTCAATATAGTGGACGATATCTGCCATGGAAGTGCCCACTTCCCGGCCCACATTGATCACAATCTGGTTAAAATATTTCCTGCCCACATGGTGCCACAGGGACAGCTTGCCAATTCTCCCAAGCCCGTTAATACCCAGGACCATTGATTCATTTGTATTCATATTTTTTTGTATTCCTTTTTAAATTAAATTAACCTTGATCTCACCTTGATACACAGACCCCTTATATCCGTTGATACTGATAAAATCTCCCACCTTCATTTTCACCCCATTCAGGGTACACTCTTTTTCCTTTTCATTGCACACCAGATTTTCACATCCCACCACACAGGTTTTTCTCAAATTATAGGCCACCACGGCCGCATGGGAGGTCAACCCCCCCTTGGCCGTTAGTATCCCATCCGATGCATCTATTTCCAGAATATCATCGGGCACGGTGTCGTTCCTCACCAGAATCAAATTGGCGTCCGGGTCCTGGCGGCGGAACCCGTCTATCTCCTCCAGGGTAAATACGACCCGACCGCTCATGGCGCCGCCAGAAACGCCAATGCCCTGGCCCAGATAAAGGGCGGATAGCTCCATGTCATTGGCCTCAAACCCCACCATTTTTTTCCGGTCCCGCAGGGAAAGGTCCCTGGCCTGGAGGATGAACAAATCCTTTTTTTCCGGCCCCTCAAAGGTAAATTCGATCTCCTGGGGGTTCCACCCCTCTTCATAGATCAACTGCTGGACAATACAGACAAGCTGCTTGTAAATTTCGGGAAACTTGGTTTCCAGGCTCATTTTAGACTCCCTGTCCTCAAGCTCCTTCTGTATTTCCGATATGGGAAGGGTTTTAACCAGACCCGACACCACATCCTCTCCTTGATTTCCAATGGTAAAATCCCCCCAGAGCCGAATCGTATCCCCGGGTAATTTTGGGCTGTGGCTGAACACCACCCCGGACCCGGATTGCCGGGACTGATTGCCAAAGACCATTTTCTGAACTGTCACAGCCGTACCCCAATCATCGGAGATGCCCATGATCTGCCGATAATCCTTTGCCCGTTTGGAATTCCAGGAAGAAAAAACCTTGTGAATGGCCAGAAAGAGTTGTTCCATGGGGGATTCAATCAGGTCCACCCCGGAATCCACCAACAATTGCTTATAGCCCAGGGCCACCTCGCGCATCTGGTCTCCGGTAAAATACCGTTTAAAAGAGATGCCGTGACGTTCCTTGAAGCCACTGATCACCTGATCAAAGGCATCCCGCTGGATATCAAAGGTCATGCCGTAGGCCTGGAGAAACCGTCTATAAGAATCCCATGCAAACCAGGGATTGCCTGTTTTTAAGGCAATACTGGCCGCAATTTTTTCATTGATCCCCACATTTAAAAAAGAATCCAGCATCCCGGGTTGCGAAATGGAGGAACCGCTTCGAACCGACAGGAGCAAGGGGTTTTCCAGATCCCCAAACGACGCATGGGTTGTTTGTTCCAGCCGAGCCAACATGGTGGTCACATGCTGTTTGAAATTCTGGGCAGCAGGGGTATACTTGTTGATCAGATCCAGGCACTTGAACACCTCGGTGGTGATGATAAACCCATTGGGAATCTCAATCCCCAGATGCTTAAGCCGGATCAGATTCCACCCCTTGTTACCCAGATAGATGATGTTATTGGAGATGGGGTCTTCATCATCAATATTGGTAACCGAACATTTTGGGTCATAATTGAGCAGTGCGGAAAGTTCATCCTGGGAAAGTTTTTCAGACTGACGGAACAAGGTGTGCAGGATCCGGTTTAAAAAAACGTCCAATTGCTGGAGTCCCAGGGAAGTGGCAATCCGATCCCTGAAAAAAATATCGGCCAGCCGCTGGTCCAGCTTTTCAGCCATCTTGGCATCCAAATCCGCCCCATTCTCCCCATGGGCCCCGGGCATGTATTTGGTAAGAATCTGGTCTTTTCCTATCCGGGATTCCATGTGGACCAGGTTTCTGGAATGGATGGTATTAAAGTTGTCAGAAACCGCGTCGGCCACGGCCCGAATAAACCCTTTAAAGATATCCAGGTACTGGGTAAAGGAACAGGTGGTGATATTCACACTATACTTTAAAAACTCCAGCTGGGTATCCAATTTGCTGGACACAATGCCCTCCAGACTCAGGGCTTTGCGAAGCAGCATCAAAATACTGAAAATTTTGACAAAGGTGGGCTTGGTGATCAGCCGCAGGTCAATCCCGTTAACCAGATCTTCAAACAAGACGTTGACAATGCTCTCAATTCGAAGGGTCAGCCCCAGGGCATCAAATTTTGCCTCATTATAACTGCCGTACATGGAGGGGATATCCACGGCAAAATGCCGTTTGTGATAAATGGCTTCATTGACCGCATAGGTTTTATCCGAAAGGATGATCTCCTTGAGCTGGAGCATATAATTTAACAAAAATTCAATCCGGGTTTCCAGATCCGGTTCTTCAAGGGCTGCAATAAGGCGCTGGGGATCGGGCAGATCCTGGGTCCTGAAACCCTTGAGATATTCTTTTAGATCCAGGTTGCTGATTCCGTATTTTTCATTGAGCAGCCGGTAAAACCGAAACATGAGTTTGACCCGGGACCGATCCAGGTCCGTTACCCCATCCACCTGGTTAACAAGCTTATCCAGGGCATCCTGTTTGACCATCAGATACTCTTCCGGTCGAACCAGTTTTTTGGACTCAAGAAACAATAAAATTTTGCAAGGGCCCTCAATAAACCGCCCGGTGGGGCTGATATCCCCATAGATAGACGGAGGAACAAAGGGTTGAAGCGGTGTTTTATCCCGGGTCTTCCAGAAAACCATGACCTGCTCAATAAACTCCACAATCCGGCTGGAGCTTTCCACATGGCATTGTTTTCTTAAAAAATGAACCAAGCGATCCCGTCTGTGGCAGGATTCATCCAACTGGGTGGAAATATCCCTTAACTCTCCTTCGGCACCGATTTCATTAAAAAAGGCTGGCAAAAGCCTTGCCAATTGCTTGACCAGATTAAACACCGGGCCAATGTCTGAATTTAGAAATTGGGTGATATCTCTGGGAAACAGGTCGGTGTCCCGGATAAACACCCCGCCGATGGACAGGGAAACGATCAAGGCGGACAAAAGACGCTTTGATTTTTTGGGCTGCTGGCCAATAAGGCTTAAAAACACCCGGATGTTTTTCACATGGGCATTGTTTCCCTGGATCTGCCAATCTTCCCCAGTTCCCCGTATCATGGGGAACTGAAATCCGTGGTCCACCGCATTGTCAATAAAATGATTGATCAATTCAATTTCATCGGTTTTATATACCGCATCGCCGATCTTATGGATACACTCCAGCACCGTGCCAGGGTACCGCCCCTTGTGCTCCTTGAGCAGGGAAAAAGTCTGGTCCACAATCCGGATATCCTTTTTAAAATCCCGGTCCCCGATCAACCGGATAAGGGTTCTGTGGATCTCCCCCAGTGCCTCCCTATGGATTCTGGCAAGCCCGGGGGCATGGATAATATAAAAAAGAAAGGTGAGCTTAAAGTACTTTCCATAGGTCTTGCCCTGGGAGTGGTCCATAATCTGGCGGGGGACCTCCTTGAATCGTTTGACAAAATCCCTGAAACCGGTCAGCTGGATGAGCATAGCTGTTGTCTCAGGATTGCCCATATCCCGGGTCTTTACAAGCGTCTTAAGCTGATCCTGCCAGAAGATCAGCCGGGAATGGGAAATCGTGTCCAGGCTTTGAATGAGACCGTCATTGATTCGCCATTCATCAATATTTTCCCGCATCCATTCCACCGGGTCATCCTGGGTCAGCCAATAGGCAAAGGATGCCTCGTAAAACTTAACTAACAGACGGTTCAACGCCAAGAAAAGTACCGGCTCACCCCCTGATTTCAAGTTTTCTCCCAGATTTTCCAGTAGCACCTGGGCCAGCCGGTCCGGTTGATAATAGGAACAAACAAACGTGTGAAAATCCCGGCCCTCATAGGCATAAATCCGGGTTATTTCCTTTTCCATCACCGGAAAAAATCGGGCCACCTCATTGCCGGATTCCTTGGCAATGTGGTGGAGCACCAGCATTAGGTTATCGACAGCTGCCTCCCTGATATCCTTTTCCGGCCGGGATTCAAAGGCGGTAATAAAAATATCGGCAAACAGCGCCAGGGCTTTTGACCCTTCTGGATGGGGTTTGTAAAGATAAAAATAATGAAGGGTAAAATGCCGGGCCTCGCTGACAATAAACCCCCAGTTCCGGTAGGGGTGGGACAACTCTTTTAAAAAGATCTCCAATCGGGTTAAAATCCCCACATATCCATCAAAAATATCCAGAAGCAATTGATATTTTGCATCAATGGTCACATCGGCTCTGGTACCGGAAAGGTTAACTTCAAGGGCTTTTGATTTCACAGCTATCCTTATTGTTTATGATCGCAACGTTTAACTTTGAACGCAGTGTATCATTTTTTCCTTTTTTTTCAACGGACTTTATGGAAAATTGCCTCTTCAATTGATGTGTCTTTTTTTATTGTTTCATGCTATCGTTCCCGGCAAGATTTTCTACCCAATAAATGGAACAACATCTGGAGCTGGGCTATTGTCATGCCCCTCCCCCATGCACAAAT
>JAFLJU010000529.1 GCA_022712835.1 Desulfobacteraceae bacterium | reverse complement strand
CCCTGGCCAGGGCAACGGGGCTGAAGGACCGGGCCGCACAAATGAGTGCCCAGGTGCTTTCGATCATTGAAAGCAGGCTTTTGTAACACATGAAAAGACCCCCCGTGTGGATGGTTCCAATCCCACGGGGGTAGTTTTATCCTTTGATGACCATCTGGTCCTTTTCCCTTATCTCTTGTGCCTAGGCATCTATGCCGATGTAGATGGAGATGGCATCAATCCCGGTATATGCTTCAAAATCACAGACAAAGGTTCTTTTGGGGCGGTCGGGGCTTTGAAAATAGGCCCATATTTCCTGCCACAGCCCCATGCAGGCTTCTTTTGGGGGACCTGACCGGGTAAATTTGACATAGGTGCCTTCCGGGATGGTGAGACAAGTGCTCTGTCCCTCCCCCATGCCGATGCCTGGAAACGTTTCTTTGACGGCTGTAAATAAATCATAGGCGCCCTGTTCATCGGATTCGTAATGGGTGTATACCCCGAACACTTCAGGTGGTTTGGCGGCGCCAAGCCCTTGGGCAAAGTTTTCCCATAGGCCAGGGATTTTGGCCTTTTGGGGATCCATTTCATCCCTGTTGTTTGTTCTGATGCCGATACCGTTCACTGTGAATAAATTGAGTTTTAGTTGTTCCAAGTTTGGTCTCCTTTTGTTTTATATCTGATTCCTGGGGGAATCATTTCTTTAAGGAGAGTATCGGGTTTGTGTGACAGCCCTATGTCAGGTTTGTATAAAGTTTTTTCATTTTTAATATTTTCTTTTCGATGGCCCTTCGCAACCGGGGGGGCGACATCACTTCCACGTTCTCCCCGTGGCTTAAAATAAAGGAATGGATCCAGTCGTCTTCGGGCATGGACAGGCAGACCATTATATGGTTACCATTTTTTTCAATGATGCATTCCCGGCCCAGGGTCTCTTCAATTTTAACTTCCAGGTGGACGGGAAATTTTAAGATCATCTCAATGGGAGGCCGGGAATCGTTTTCAGGACGAAAATGGGCAGCCGGGTCAACGGGTCTTCGTACAAAATGTTCTGGACCTTTGCAAAGGCTGCGCATCCGTGCAAGCTTGAATACCCGAAATCCTTTCCTCAATCTGCAAAACCCCAGAAGATACCAGCCAAACCCCTTGAAAATAAGGGTATGGGGTTCCACCCGGCGCAATCTGGTGTTGCCCACTGCCGGGGTGTACTCAAACTCCAGCACCCGGGAGGTGTTCACCCCCTCATGCACCTTAGCGATGGTCTTTTGGAGCTTGTCCTGGGATCCCCAGGGGGAGATATCAATGAGGAAAGATGCCTGGTGTTGCTGGTATTGGGCTTGCTTTTCCGTTGGAATCAGGGCGGTGATCTTTTCAATGGCCAGATCGACCTCCCTGTTTTTCAGGGTAAGATTCACCCCCTTGAGGGTGGTGAGGATGGCGAGCATATCGGAAAAGGTCAGCAGCTGACGGCTCAATTTATAATGGTCGGGGATACAGAACCCGCCGTCATATCCCTGGAAGGAGACAATGGGGATATGGGCTCGGTTCAGGGTTTCCACATCCCGGTAGATGGTCCGTATGGAAACCTCAAAATAGTCTGCCAGATCCTTTGCCGTCATTTTTCTTCGGTTTAACAGCAGAATGGTCATGGCCAGTAATCGCTCTATTTTCATTGGGGATCATTCCTTTATTACGGATCGAAATTCTGGGGATTAGAAAATTGTCCTGACTATCTCTCATATCTATCTCTCATATCTATTTTTTTATCAAGCCGGTTCTGAAGTTGAGTCTCTTGCTGGGGATAGTTCATAACCTTGAGTTTTCAGTTGACAGGGAACTGCTTATATAATACAGCTATATTAAAGCTATAATAAAGATTATATTTTGGTGGTTTATTTATCAGGAGGACTGAATGAAAGAAGTGGTCATAGTCAGTGCATGCAGAACGGCAATCGGTGGGTTTGGTGGATCTCTTGCCCCGTTAAGCGATATCGATTTCGGTCCCATTCCCATCCGGGAATCCATCAAACGGGCAGGGTTGACCGGTGACCAGATTGATGAAGTTATCTATGCTTCCGGCTACCGAACCGGAGATCTTCCCATTAATTCCGCCCGGGTGGTGGCAGTTAAGGCGGGCATCCCGGAGGAAAAACCCCAGTTTACCATCAGCAAGGCCTGTGCCGGCAGTATCAAGGCCATTACCCTGGCTGCCCAGGTGATTAAATCCGGTGATGCAGACATCATTGTGGCTGGTGGTATGGAAAGCATGAGCAATGCCACCTTTATGCTCAAACAAGCCAGGTGGGGATACCGCCTGGGCCATGGTCAGCTCATGGATCAGCTCATCCTGTTTGACCCCTTAAGCGGTAACACCATGGGGGAAACTGCTGAAAATGTAGCGGAAAAATATAATGTTTCCCGGGAAGACCAGGACGCATTTGGCCTTCGAAGTCAGACGCTGGCCGAGCAGGCCATTAAGGAAGGCCGGTTTAAGGATCAGATTGTACCGGTTCAAATCCCCCAGAAAAAAGGGGAACCCAAAATATTTGACACAGATGAACACCCACGGTTCGGCACCACCATTGAAACCCTTCAAAGACTCAAACCCCCTTTTAAAAAGGGAGGGTCTGTGACTGCCGGTAATGCCAGCGGGATGAACGACGGGGCATCTGCTCTTGTGGTCATGTCAAAGGACAAGGCAGATGAACTGGGTATTACGCCCATGGCATCCATTGTCTCCTATGCCTCGGTGGGGGTGGATCCGGCCTATATGGGGATCGGTCCCATTCCGGCCGTCAAAATGGCTTTGGAAAAAGCAGGGCTCACCATAGAGGATATGGATCTGATTGAATTGAACGAAGCCTTTGCCTCCCAAGCCATCGCCTGCATGCGTGAGCTGTCCATGGACATCAACAAGGTGAATGTAAATGGGGGGGCCATAGCCCTTGGGCATCCGGTTTCTGCCAGCGGCGGTGCCCTGGTGACAAAACTTTTGTATGAACTTGCGGCCCGGGATAAAAGATACGGTCTGGTTACCCTGTGTATTGGCGGGGGGCAGGGCATGGCCTTGATTGTCGAGCGGAAAAAATAGACCATCAAAGGCGTATACGGGCCACCTGCACCCGTTAAGTTAAAATTTCAAAGATGAGCGCGTTATTGCTAAAATAGCGCGTTATGACTAAAAGAGCGCATTGTAGCAAAAAGAGCGCATCCGTGTAAAAGGGTGCGCTCTTTTTTTATTGGGTCTGGAGAACGGCTTGGGGAATGTGATTAAATATATTCCCCAAGGCCCGGGCGAAAGGTTTCAAAGGGCATGGCCCCGTTCATTTGATCCTGGGGTTGGTCTTGGGGTTGGTCCAGGGACTGGTCCTGGGGTGGATTGCCAGGTCCATTCAGGGGTAAGTCCATGCTCGGTTGGATAAAGGTCTGGCCAAACCGGGCAATCTGATCCCCTTCAAACCAGAGGCCGGTTTCCTGGGTATGCCTTTCGACGACCACCTTTTTCTTCTTGTTCAACACCACTTCCTTGAAGGGGTTTCGGAAGGAAACAGAGGGTTTTAATGTGGTGCCGCTGTAACTGACTTTCAGCCGGACATTGGAAAAATCCATGAGGGGCCACAGCTTTTCTGTGAAAAAAAGCTGGTCACCGGCGGTTGACAGTTTCCAGGAGGAGGACTCAAGCCCCTGGGACATAAGAGATTTTTGGAGGGAGCCAATGGACTCTTTGGTGCCGGACACACTCATGGTTCGGATGTGGCCGGTGGGGGTGATATCTTCATGGACAGCTTTTATTTGCTGGGCATTTCTTTTTCTGCCACCCGCCCGTTGAAACTGGTTGCGAAAGGTGAATGAACAATAATTGATGGGCAGGGCAATCTTTTGGTCCAGTGAATATTGGATCAGTTTTAGCGCGGTCAGCTCGGTTTCCAGCACCGTGACCCCGGGGCCGTGGAGAAAGGTATATCCTCGTTGGACGAGTTTGCCTGTGTTGAATTTTGTACACCGGATCTGGTGTAGGTTCAGGTGGTTGACCCCAAGTTCTGAAAGTTCTTTGATCACCTGTTGGGTGAGTTCAAGGTCCTCGGGGATGGCCGGAATCTCCACGGTTACTCTGGGAATGATGCCCAGGGCTTTTTTCAAGGCCTTAAGGTCATAATGGTTGGCACTGATATCAAAGCGGATTTCGTCAAGGCCATTGTCTCTCAGGATTTTGAGTTTGTCTTCGGTGACAAGAAGGCCATTGGTGTACATCCAGATGTAAAGGGGATGGGAAACCCGGGAACGAAGTGTTTTTAGAAAAAGTACCACCCGGTCAAAGGTAAGGAAGGGTTCTCCACCGCTGAAACTAACCCCTTTTATGTTGAACCGCTGGACATAATCGGCATAATCCCGGGGATTGGAAAATTCCAGGGTGCTGGTCATGGGCTGGCCCTTTTCCTTCTGGGTGGAAGGGCAATAAAAACATTGGGCATTGCAGATGCCATTGATAAACAGGCAGGACCAGTCTCCCTGGCCGCAGAGGGCACACCCCGGGGAAATCTCCTGGGTAAAGAGTTTGGTCCCGGAAAACTGCCATCCGGCTCCTGGGGTGCGGGGATCAAAGATGTTGGTGATCAGGGATTCTCTCAGACGGGATGCCGTATCCGTGCTTTCTGGGGTGAGCCAGTTCATTGTGTCATAGGAGTCTGAATAATCTATTCGGGTCTGGCGGACAAGTTCGGGAATATTAAGTATGGTCATAGTGAGCGCCTGTGTTAATGATCAATAAAGTTTCATGCAACATTTGCAGGATGGGTGCCATGGGGTCTGTGTTGAGATCATTGGCCCAGGAACTATTTGAATTGATAAAGGATTTATGGTTTTGATATCCTTTGATGCCGACGCATGGAAACCGGTTGGCTTGTGATAAACGAGACATTTTAATTCCGTAAAAAAGTGAATATGGGAATTATAATGTCTTGTTTGCCAGGGGGAGGGGGGCGTGTCCGGTATCCCGACTGACAAATTTTTATTTTTATGATATACACTAGGATATATATACCCAAAGAGAGCTGTCCATTGGACAGACTCCCGTAAAATCAAGGAGATACACATGTCAAAAGGAAAAGATG
>JAFLJU010000558.1 GCA_022712835.1 Desulfobacteraceae bacterium | reverse complement strand
AAAAAAGGTAAACAGATACTGGCCCGCCTGGGAATCCCTGAAAACCTCTGGCACCTGTCCGCCTCCACCTTTTCAGGCGGCGAGCAACAGCGCATCAACCTGGCCAGGGGGTTTGTTGCTCCCTATCCGGTTCTCCTGCTGGACGAACCCACGGCATCCCTGGATCCTGGCAACCGCGCCATCGTCATTGAACTTATCCAGGAAGCCCTTGGGAAAGGTGCTTGTGTTCTGGGCGTTTTTCACAACAAATCCGACCAGGAAAAAATTGCCGACAGAACCATTGACCTATCTAAGATAGACCAGTCTAAGATAGATCTGTCCAAGATAGACCTGGCCCCAAAACCCCTTAAACCCCATCAGCCAATGGAGGCGTAAACATATGGAAACATTGATTACCGGCGGTCCCCTGTTTGACGGCATCAAACTGCATGACCAAGGGTCGGTTCTTATTGAAAACAATATCATCAAAGCGGTCTTTCCCGAACAGGTGGCCATTGCCGGAGCAACCTGTATCCACACCCAGGGTAATCTGATCATGCCGGGCATTGTGGATCTGCACTCGGACAGCCTTGAAAGAAGCATTGAAAAAAGAAAAGGGGTCTTTTTTGACATTGAGTTTGCTCTTTTAAACCTGGACAGACAGCTGGCCGCCTGCGGTATTACCTCCTTTTGCCATGCCGTAAGTTTTGCCGACAACGAGCTGGGATTAAGATCCCCCACAGAAGCTGAGCGCTGTGTTCGCCTGATCAAAACCTTTCAGACTTCGGGCCAGGCATTGATCAAACACCATACCCATCTGCGATACGAAGTGGGGTCCAAGTTAAGCTTTCAACTGATCAAAGAGCTTGTGGACCAAGGGCTTGTGGATATGATTTCCATCATGGACCACACACCGGGCCAGGGCCAGTTCAAATCCATGGAATCCTACCTGCGATTTCACACAGATGAGTATGACCTTCCCCTGGATGAAATTTTGGAAAAAGCCAGGAAAAAACAGGAAAAAAACCATCTGGCCTGGGAAATGGTAGCAGATCTTGCCCAGATCGTAACCGCTGCCGGTATTCCCATTCTCAGCCACGATGATGACACAAAAGATAAAGTCCATCTGATCAAGGCCATGGGGGTTAGTGCCTGTGAATTTCCCGTAACCATGACAGCGGCCAAACAGGCAAAAAAATTGGGGTTGTCTCTTTTCATGGGGGCCCCCAACCTGGTTCGAGACGCATCCACCAACGGGAATCTCAAGGCTTCCGACCTTTTAAAGGAAGGGCTTTGCACAGGGCTTGTTTCCGACTACTACCCGGAATCCCTGGTCCAGGCATCGTTCTTGGCGGCCCGGCATGCCGGTCTTGAAAAAGCACTTTCCACGGTCACTTCGGGCCCCGGGGCTTTTTTAAACACCCCCACCCGTCCCGGATTCTTAAGCGCCGGTGCCGATGCAGACATTATCGTTGTAAACCGGGATCATGCCTGGGTCCACATCACCTGTGCCATGGTTGCGGGCAGAACCATCTTCCAGGTCCAACACCCCCAGGCTTTCTCCCGGACCCCTAAACTCTTAAAAGGAGCCTGAAAATGGATGTGACCCAAAACAAGGTGCTAGAAATAAATCGACTAACCAAAATTTATCCCGGAGAGGTGACAGCGGTCAACAATGTCTCTTTCTCCGTTCAACCAGGAGAACTGATTGCCATGCTCGGGCCCTCGGGAGCGGGAAAATCCACCCTGCTCCGATGTTTGAACCGACTGATTCCCGCCTCCAACGGAGAAGTGTTGGTCAACGGCCGGGATATCAACCAATGCCGCGGCAACGCATTACAGCAGCTTCGCAGTGATGTGGGAATGGTCTTTCAGCAGTTTAATCTCATCCCGCGCCTGAGTGTATTGGAAAATGTTCTTGCCGGAAGACTGAGCCACACGGGTAATCTCTTCTGGTCAACCGCCTCAATCTTGCGGATCTTCAGCGAAAAGAACAAACAGGCTAGTTTTGATGCCTTAAAAAAGGTGGGCATTGAACATCTGGCCCCCAAACGGGCGGACAGTCTTTCCGGCGGTCAACAGCAACGGGTAGCCATTGCCAGAACCCTGGCCCAAGAACCCGCCATCATCCTGGCGGATGAGCCGGTGGCCAGCCTGGACCCTGCCAGCTCCCAAAGGGTTTTGGGAATCTTAAAGAAAATTTGTGATTCAAAGGCGATCCCGGTCATTGTCAACCTTCACCAGGTGGATCTGGCCCAGCAATATGCCAGCCGTATTATCGGTATCCAGGACGGAACACTTGTCTTTGACGGAAAGGCGGCAGACTTTACCCTGGATATCGCCAGAAGGATATATGGGACCGAGTTTGAAGCCGTGTGTATTCCCGAGACAAACCAGATTGCTGCAGCATAGGTCGCAATGGCATAGGTCGCAGCAGAACAAACAAGCAGTTAAATTATTTACTTTTTTTTATTGGAGAATCACCAAAATGAAACACTATTGGAAAATGTTTATGGCAATTTTTTGTTTGACCCTGGTCGTGGCAAACACGTCTTTTGCAATGGAAAAATGGCCGGATAAAATCAAGCTCGGCCTCATTCCCACCGAAGGAGGGGCTGATATCCAGGTCCGGTTTAAACCGCTCATTGATCACCTTGAACGGGAATTGGGCATCAAAGTTGAAACCTTCTCCGCCTCGGATTACGCCGGCATCATCACCGCCATGGGCCACAAGCACATTGACTTTGCCTATTTCGGA
>JAFLJU010000113.1 GCA_022712835.1 Desulfobacteraceae bacterium | reverse complement strand
GGCATGCTTTTTCCATTGTAAAATAAAAATAACAAAAATTGAAGTCAATGGAGCCCGATAATCAATTTGAAAGGAGAAAGAATCAATGCGTGAAGAAAAAGCAAAATCTAAAGAATTTTCCAGAAGAGAATTCTTTAAGCGGGCAGGAAAAAAGACCGGTGGCATTGTTGCTGGCCTTACGTTTTTGCAGGGATTGACATCCAATGCCCATGCCCTTCGGTCGGACAATGATCTTTGTGAACTTCCAAAAGTACGATTCGAGCTGGAATTTCACCCTGAACTCTGTGCCGGATGCGGGTGTTGCGAAGTTGCATGTGCCCAGTTTCATGAGGGGGATGCAGGGGCAACAAACAGAAACCATTTTATAGCAAAACCCTTGATCAAAAGCATGGGCGTTTCCCCGAGTTCCGCCAATGCGCCTGGTTGGCCCCAACCACTTGCCATGGCGACCTTTGCAGAGTTTAGCACCAATGAGTTCTGTCGCCAGTGTGATTCACCGGAATGTCTGGATATCTGTCCTGAAAATGCAATCTATGTGGATTCCAAAACAGGCGCAAGGGTTGTAGATGAAGAAAAATGTGTCGGATGCGGTGAGTGTGAAACCGCCTGCCAGTTTGATATGATACATGTAAATCCTGAGACGGAAAAATCAATTAAATGTGATCTGTGCAACGGAGACCCCCAGTGCGTATCCTGGTGTCCCACAAATGCGATAACTTTCAAAAAACGATAGGAACCAGGAGGATATAAAATGACGAATGACGTATATGGAAATATGGGCAAGATCCTCAGGATTGATCTTACAAAAGGAAAGATAACAACCGAAGATGCCAGACCCTATTATAAAGAGTGGCTGGGCGGCCGATCCCTGAGCCATCATATTCTTTTCAAGGAGGTGGATGTGGCTAAAACAGATCCGCTTTCACCTGAGAATATGATATTGATCGGCACCGGAGTCCTGGCCGGAACTACATTCCCCAGTTCCGGACGGACCCACGCCACCTTTTTGTCCCCCCATAATACCAGTGGGTGGGGTGATGCCAATTGCGGCGGCCACTTCGGCCCTTCAATGAAACGATGTGGCTATGACCTGCTTGTTATTACAGGTAAATCTCCGACTCCGGTCATGATCCATATGGAAAACGATTCGGTAAAACTTTTGTCTGCAAAACCGCTTTGGGGCAAGGGATGCAATGATACCCAGGCTGAATTGTTAAACGAGTATGGAGAATCATCAAAACTGCTTTGCATTGGTCCTGCCGGTGAAAGCCTGATTACATTTGCCAATGTGCGTACCGAACAGACAAACTCCATGGGACGCACCGGACTTGGTGCTGTTTTTGGCTCCAAGAATCTTAAGGCCATTCTTGTAAATGGAACCAAACCCATAAAATTGTTCAAACCAAAAGAATATTTCAAACTTTGCCGTGAGCTTCGCGACACGCTGATGGACCCTGACTATGGTAAGGTTCATAGCCTGACCTACAATATCATGTCAAAAAACGGAACTCCGGGAATAACCAATCTAATCGGTCAGACCGGTATGGTACCCATCAGAAACTGGCAACGGTGCGGTATTGATCCGAGATTTGACAATCTGGTCACTAAATGGAATGAGAAATGGGGTACCAGAAGGGAGTCCTGTTTCGGGTGTCCGGTTCACTGTCATGCCTCCTATAGTATCTCAGCCGGCAAATATCCCACAAGGGGTGGCGGTCCTGAATATGAAACCACCACGGCGCTGGGTCATAAATGTGAGGTAACGGATGAAAAAGTGGTTCTGAAGCTGAATACCATGTGCAATGATTACGGCCTTGACACGGTTGAAACAGGCGCTGTTTTCTCTACATTGATGGAATTGAGGGAAAGAAATATCATTGATAAAACGTTTACGGATGATGTGGACCTGGTGTTTGGAAATGGCGATGCCATGGTGGAACTCATGCCCAAGATGGTGTTTAAGAAAGGGTGCGGTGAAAAGCTTGCCCTGGGACCTTATAGGCTTGCAAAGAGTCTTGGTGAAAAAGCCCTGGAATCTGTATACCACCAGAAAGGAATGTGTGCTACTGGTGTGGAAACCCGGTCCACCATCGGTTCCATGCTTCAATTTGCTGTTTCAGCCAGGGGGTCCCACCACCTGAACGGCCTTCCCACTGCCGAGTGGATTAATATACCGGCCATAGCTGTGCATGTGAGCGGTTACAAGGAAGCCGGGGATGTGAGATCTTACCACCCCCAAGGAAAAGCAAAACTGGTCCAGTATTATGAAAACCTCTTTTTCATGAGTGATTCCCTTGGGCTGTGCAAGTTTAACTTCGGGCATCTGGGATATTTCCATGATACGCCGGAAAATCTGGAATACATGTATGACATGGTTCTCAAAGGGATTTATTATGCTTCAGGCATTAAATATACCAAGGAGGAGCTGTTTGCCATCTTTGAAAAATCCAACCAGATTGAAAGGGCGACTATTGTCATGCGTGGCATCAGACGCGAGGATGATCAGCCCAACTATAAATGTTTGAATGAAAGCTGTCCCGGAGAGCACCCAGTAGGGCCAGTTCCCCTGCCTCCCATTGATGGTGAAAAATTTAACAAAATCCTGGATGCTTACTATGAGGTACGGGGCTGGGAAAACAAGACAGGAATTCCAAGAGAGGCGCATTTGAAAAAATTGGGTCTCGGGTATGTTGCAGAGAAAATGAAAAAAGCACTTGCCTGACAAAAAAAATGTGTTTTAATCAGATCCCGGCTGATTTATTCCTAGCCGGGATCTGTTAATATGGTCAGGCCATGGCGATCTTTGATCAGATTGCATGAACTTTAAAAAAAATGACAGCAAAAAATGACAGCAAAATAAGGCGCCAGCAAATGACAGGTTATAAGAAACGAACCATCAATGTTTTTTCCGGGCAGGAACAAGATGGAATCAGTCTGGAGCTGATTCAGGAAGTCCCTCTTTCAATCAGAATTCAGGGAAAACCATATACACTTGTGATGCGCACCCCTGGCGATGAACTGGCCCATGTTGCCGGATTCTGTTTGGCCGAGGGGATTGTGGATTCTTTTGAGGATTTTGCCACGCTGGCATACTGCGATGAAGATGTAAATGTTGTTACCGTCACTTTGAAACCAGCCAGGATCAAACTCATACCGGATATTTTGAGTCGCAGGGGGTTTATCAGCCAGACCAGTTGCGGCATTTGCGGCAAAGAGCTTATTGATGACCTCAAACAAAAGATAACGCCTGTGCCAAGAGCTGTAAAAGTGGATACAAAGATTGCAACCCATTGTCTGAATACGCTTTCAGATTACCAGACCCGCCGCCATTGCTGCCATGCGGCGGTGATTTTTGTAAAAGACGGAACCCTGCTGTCTGTGGGTGAGGATGTCGGACGTCACAATGCCCTGGACAAAACGATCGGAGCGCTTTTTAAAAATGGAAACCTTGATAGGGCTGGCTTTTTGGTGGTGTCATCAAGGGTCAGCTATGAATTGGTTCAAAAGGCTGCACGGGCAAAAATCCCTGGGATATTTTCAATTTCAGGGCCCACAGCCCTTGCTGTGGAACTGGCTGAAAGTGTAAACATGAGTCTTGTTTGTCAGAACAAAAATAAGCATCTGTTTGTTTTTTGTGGCGAGCAACGTCTTTTTTAAGATCTTGGTATCCGTAAGGGGGCATTTCTAGCAAATGTATATCAAATAGCCCCAGGAATAGAAAACAATAAGAGCCCTGGTCCTGAGGACCAGGGCTCTTAGTGTTTTATTAGATTATCCAAGCAGATTTGTAATGGCATTGTATGCGGTATTTACTGTACTGTCATCAGCGGTAACACCCACTAATATCAGTTCAGCCTGTTCGGTGAGAGATGAATCCCAGCTCTTTCCTGCGAGTTCATACTGCTTTGCATAATTCCAGCC
>JAFLJU010000519.1 GCA_022712835.1 Desulfobacteraceae bacterium | reverse complement strand
ATAGCCCCGGCAGCAGACCTCCCCCTGGATTCCCGGGGCAAGTGTCGCACCTGTTTCAAGATCGATCACCTTGACCTCCATGTGGGGAAGGGCACGGCCCACGGTTTTCACCCGAAGCTCAAGTTCATCGCCAATCCTTGTATAGGTCATCACGGGAGAGGCTTCGGTCAGGCCGTAACAGATGGTGATATCTTTCATGTTCATTTTGTTAATGACCTGCTCCATGGTGTGGACCGGGCAGTTGGACCCTGCCATGATCCCCGTGCGCAAAGATGAATAATCAAATTTTGGAAATAAAGGATGGTCCAGAAGGGCGATGAACATGGTGGGAACTCCGTACAATGCCGTGCAGTGTTCCTGCTCAATAGAGGCCATGACCAGCAACGGATCAAACCCTTCCAGAATAACCATGCAGGTGCCATGATTCACCGCCGCCAGAACGCCCAGGACACAGCCGAAACAATGGAAGAGGGGAACCGGTAGACAGACCCGGTCATCTGATGTGAATTTCTGGTTTTCCCCGATCCAGAATCCGTTGTTTCCAATATTATGGTGGGTGAGCATCACCCCCTTGGGGAATCCGGTTGTTCCCGAGGTATACTGCATATTCACCACATCGTGGGGGCTAAGGCTGTTCTGGCGCTCTTTGTATTCGGCATCTGTGACCATGACCGAAAGGGCCCGGATTTCAGGAATGGAATACATGCCCCGGTGTTTTTCAGGTCCCAAAAAGCCCACCCGTTTGAGATGGGGAAATTTGGGGCTTGAAAGGCTGCCCCGCTGGCAGGTTCTTAATTCCGGCACCAATTCATATAGGGTGTTCACAAAATCTGTGTCCTGGAACCCATCAATGAGAAAAAGATTTTCGGTTTCCGACTGGGTAAGCAGGTATTCCAGTTCTGCGGTCTTGTAGTTGGTGTTCACCGTCAGGAGGACGGCACCGATCTTGGCCGTGGCAAATTGGAGGGTAACCCAACCGGGAATATTGGTTGCCCATATGGCTACTTTCTCGCCCTTTTTAATGCCCAAAGCCATGAGACCCTTGGCGGTTTCATCCACCAGGTCTGAAAACTGTTTGTAGGTTAACCGAAAATTTCTGTCCAGATAGACAATGGCTTCATTGTCGGGAAATTTTGCAACGGTCTGGTCCAGAATTTGCCCCAGGGTCAGTTCCTTTAATCCGGCTATATCATTTAAACCGATGTTGGTGTCCATTTGTTTTCCTTTACTCTGGTATATAAATGACTGCGTGGATTTCTGCTTTTTCCTGTCCGGCGCAACTGACATAGTGGGGGACAATGGAGTTGTAGTATACAGAATCGCCTTCATTTAAAATTTTGGTTTCCTGACCATAACAGATCTCAATGCTGCCCTTGATCACCGCGATGAATTCTTCCCCCTCATGGGAGGATAATTTTTTTTCCCTGGCCGATTCCGGAAGAATTTCGACGAAAAAGGGCTCCATGTGGCGATCGGTTTTCCCCTTGCCCAGGGCAAAGAAATTCAAGGCGGCCGGCTTGTTTTTCCCGGCCAGAACACTGAATTCTGACTCCCTCTGGGATCTGCGGACGATATAGGGGTCGCAGCTTTCCTGATCATCTAAGAATGTTCCCAGCCGGACACCCAGGGCCCTGGCTATTTTCATCAATGGACCCAGGGGCGGATACACATCTTCGGTGAGCATGGTCTCGAGAAGGGCTTCATCCAGGCCACTGGTCCGGGCAAGATCCTGGAGGTCCATTTTTCGTTGTTCCATGAAATAGGTGATTCGCTGGTTTAATTTTCCGGTCTGCATTTTTCCTCCGCGCTTAATTTCAAAAAAGTGTGTTCTATAATATATGAGCGGGGATTTGTCAAAAATATTGATCTATCGGGTCGGTGTGTTTAGGCCTTTTTATATTGTATCTTTTTTGGGAAACCTGATACCATATGAATGAGCAAGGGCAGAAGCGAGGGATTTATAACGCGTAAACATCCAAAGAAATCGTTCACAAAATCTGCCGAAACCTGTTCGGAGGATAAAAGATGAAAACAATTGAAGTAAAAATTACAGCCGAATTCACGGTCCCGGATGAATGGGAAATAATAGACCATGTAGCCGATTCTGAATTTCCAGATGATAAAATCACGGTGTTGAAAATTGATGATGCGTATTATGATTTTTTCCCTGAATGCCTGGTGAAAGTTGAGTCGTCTGATACCGTCCTGTGGTCGGCCGACGAAGGCCGGACAGAAGAAATCATTGACTGCATGAGCCAGTTCAAGGTCAGGATGCAGGAAATAAAATAAAACTCACCCACCCATCTCCCCTCTCTAAGGCACCCGGTCCCATACCGGGCAAAGGCGATAGGGCGTAACCCGAAAGCCTTTGCCTCCCAAGCCTGACCGGGTTGTTTATAGCCGGATAATTTCAGGGTGCTTGTGACAATGTTCTAAAAATTTGATGAGATCCGCGGGGGTAAGGGTGGTGGTGGCGGTATTGACCAGGGGGTGGAAATTGAGCAATTCATTTTCCATCATCTCTGAATCCAGAATAATGGTAACATCATGGGCCTTTATATTGACCGCGGCAAAGGGTGTGACAGAGCCAGGCGCAACTCCCAGAGCTTCCATGAGCAGGTCTGGTTTTCCGAATGAAGGGCTTTTGGCCCCTATTTTTTTTGCCAACTCTTTTATGATGATGGGCTTGTCCGCCAGGGTGACCACCAAAAACAGGTTTTTTTTCTTGTCTTTCAAAAACAGATTTTTACTGTGAACGCCTTCGATGCCCTCACTGTGAAGTGCTGCCTGATCAACGGTAAATACGGCCGGGTGGGTATGGTTGGCGTAATTAATGCCGATTTCTGATAATATGCTGAGCAGTTCTTCCTGGGTGCGTAACATTTTTTCCTCTCTTGGAATTGTCTTTTGGGTGGATTTACATCTTCGGATTAAAAATAATTGACAATAATGAGCCTGACAATGGTTAAAAAGACCATGGTCAGAAAGATGGGGCGGATAAGGGATGCGCCTTTTTTTATGGCCAGGCCCGAGCCTGCCCTGGCACCGATAACCTGGCCTGCGGCCATACAGAAACCGGCGGAATACAGCACATTCCCGCCAATGATAAACACCGACAGGGCCACAATATTGGAGGTGAAATTCATGATCCGGGTGGTGCCGGCCGCCTTTGTCATATCCATCCCCATGACAATGAGCAGGCCTCCTGTCCAGAAAGAGCCGGTTCCGGGTCCGAAAAATCCGTCATAAAACCCCAGTCCCAGACCAAACAGGGTAAAAAAAAGGTTCTTGTTCATTTTGGGTTGTCCGGGCCGGGTGCCAAGTTCCCGGGAAAACAGGGTGTAAAAAAATACAAACAAAAGCATCACCGGGATGATATGCTGGATAAATCCGGCATCGATCTGCTGGATGGACCAGGCCCCCAGCACGGCGCCCATGAAGGTAAAAACAATGCCATGGGCGCTTTCATTCAGCTTTACCGTCCCTTTCCGAATAAAGGTGATGGACGAGGACAGGGTGCCGAAACTGCCCTGGAGCTTGTTGGTGCCAAGGGCCAGTTGGGGAGGCATCCCCACGGACAAGAGGACGGGCAGGGAAATAAGCCCCCCGCCTCCGGCAATGGAATCCACAAATCCGGCCACAAGGCCGGTGAGAAAAAGCAGTATAAAACTCAATAGAGACAGGTCAAAATCCATCAGGAAATCCTCAACTATATTTCAGGTCAGAATTGTTTTTTAAATTCATGATCTGGGACTTTATGTTATCTTTTCTTCGGGGTCAAGATCAAAGAGAGTCTAACTTGTCCGGCTCACAATATGTTATGGTACGGGACTGCGATTCAGAAAAACTGAGGACTGCTCAATAATAGTCCACCCTATCAAATTCGCTCTTGAGGAAAAGGAATCATAGATA
>JAFLJU010000284.1 GCA_022712835.1 Desulfobacteraceae bacterium | reverse complement strand
TCGTTCGTAGATTGGATATATCTCTACCAGTACCACATGAACCGATAGTAGATACGATAACGTCTACATCTGGATCTTCTAATACTTTGTTATCAGTCTTATCAACGAATATAGTAATGTTGAGATTAGTATATGCATGTTCTAACCATTCCACTAGTAATGTACCAAAATCTACTAACCCAACAATGATGAGTAACTTTTGTTTAGCGTTCTTCTTATCGATATAGTACTCGTTAATGATGGGTATCATAATATCGTTCATAAGATATTCTAGCTTGATCTGATCTCTCATTAGTAATTGCTCATACTTATATTGAGAGTATCCACGCTTCATTACTACTTGTTTATCATGAATATATCCAACGCTATATTCACACTCTGTTATATTTACGTACTTATCATATTCATCATTATCATACATTACATGACTAGGGAATATCACCTTAAATATCTTATTACTACCTTTAGAACTACGGATATATGTAGCTGATAAATATATGTTATGAGCTATGTTACAATTGATATCTATCATAGTGTTAGCATAGAAATTCATATGACATTCGTCAGAGATCTTGACACCTACATTTAACTTATCTATGAATTCTGAGAATGGAGGTAATGATGTATATGATTTATCATTGATAGCATACTTGCTCAGAGTAGTGATACTAGCGATGTAGATATCTGGATCATCTGAGAACTCATTAGTATACATCTGGAAGATACTCTTACTACCACGTATCTGTATCACTTTAGCATCAGTCATGTCAGATATACTATCTATCCACTGAGACATAAGGAATGCAGGTACTATTATTAGAGTACGTTTCTTTAGTTCTTCTATAGTCCTGATAGCGATATATGTCTTACCTGAATTATGTACTACGATACCATTGACTAAGAAGTTATGGTGAGGATCATCACAGATGATATCGAACGTCTCATTGAGTATATGATCAGTATCTATATCTATGATTTCACTATTCGCTATCATACCATCTGATCCTTCAGTGACAGCTTCTTCATTGAGTGAACATACTGCTTTGACCCAATGATCTGGAGTCTTGACTAGATGATCATATGTAAGGTCTACTGATTTACCATTAGCGGTTGTTATCTTACACGTTTGTTTAAATCCAGAGTATACTATCTCATTGAATGGGTGATAGATGAATTCACTACCAGTAAATGATTTGACACGAGTGATGTCATATGTGTTTTCTTTTAGGTGATTATACGCATCTTCGATACTCATACTGACACGGATACCATCTAACTCTAACTCTATTTCACCAACCCAATGTATACATCCTGTCTGCTTCTGTAAGCACTTCATGGGTTTATCTGATATCAAGTATTCGATTGGTGCTACCTGATGATCTCTATCGGTATAATTACCTGTGGATGATATTGATATATCTTTAGCTACGGATGGAGTAACAGGTACTATTTGACATTTACCACGGTTAGATCTAACGTAGTCTACTAATTTATCTAAGATATTCACTGGTAACTTTAGTGAAGTAGTAGTATCACTGTATGTGAAATACTTATACTTCAGTTTAGATCTCTTAGTGGTATAATCATATTCCCACTCTGTGAGATGCTTATTTAAGAATCTGAAGACATTTACATATGGGTTCCTTAATATATTACCATTACCATCACAGGGGACAGTTAGATATGTGGCGGATTTGTAGATCACTACTACGTCAGTGTTAAATTTACTATTGAGATCGTTCATATGTGATATATCTCCTTGAGTTTAGATTATATGTTGTATTATATGCTACCTGATCGCTAGATCAGTGGGAGGTATCAAGTAGTATCTGATGTGCCTCTACTAATCAAAGATCAGTAGAGGTGCATCTGGTTGTATCTGATACCTTCTACTATAGTGATATATACCTGAAATAGTAAGCTACTGATTACACTCTGAGGAGTAGGTAAAGATGTTTGCTACTGCTGAGAGTGCATAAAAAATGATACTCACCTATGCATATTACTGCATAGGTGAGTATGGACTTTTATTATATACTAGGTTTTAGATTAAGAAAGTTATCATATTCAGTTACTACCTTGGGTGATAAGTAAAATGCTGGATCATTGAATACACCTGGACATCCTTGATATGCTAGGAGTGATCCGATACTTCTATACTTATTGATCCTATCGTTAGTTGAAAATATTACATCATCCAGATCATCCACGATAGGTATTCTTAGATCATGCTGTGACCTTACCATAATAGCTCTAATGACTAACTCCAAATATGCTAAGTTAGGTCGTACATCTTGAGCATACAACATGGTACTGAATGTATTCAATGCAGCAGTTGCTGAAGTTTCCTTAGATATATCACTCTCAAGGAACTTCCTTACACGCTCTACAAACTTAGTCATACTTCTATTGATCGATATGATCTTAAACATGCTATGTTTGAAATCATAATCGGATAGAGATACCTCTACCATATCACCATTGATAGTGATTTTATCTGAATGACTATTGATATATTTGATGAAGTCCTTACTGTACAGAGGACGCTGTCCCTTATACTCAGTAGATATTACATCAGTAGCTAATTCCCCATCATCACGTATTAATACAAATGATCCGATTGTACCGAATGTAGTTTCAGATATTACATTTATGTTAGTGAGATCAAGGTTAGGTACATTGAGTAATTGAGATGCATCATCTAAAGGTATACCAATGCTTAACTTCTTGAACTTATCATGTAACTTAGCCTTAACTGATAATCCTCCTTTACGTTTGATGAAGTATTCACTTAGTTCTTGTGTCACTGTGTAATTGACAATGTTAGTATTCTGATAATGCTTAGCTGATAAGATGACTTGTGTTATCAATTCAGTCATCTGTAATGCACTAAAGATACCGAGATGCATCGTACGTGGGATACTACTCAATAGGGTACCAGCACATATTTCACATGCACCATCAGCATGTCTACAGGTCATAGGGGTTCTAGCTTTGATAGTTGTACCCACATATGAATCTATGTTACTTGTAGTGAGGTTTACTAATTTACCATCTTCCACTATGTACTTATATAGGACTGAATACTTATTGCTATCATCGATCAATATATCATTCAATACTGTTGACCCACAATCTCCATCATATAGATTAGGTAATGATAGCATGAGGATATGTTGTCTACGTCCGAAGTACTCAGCCTTAGGGATAGATGCTAAGTTATAGAAGACTGATTTCTTAGCTGATAATGACTCTAATGCATATGCGTTATGATCACTGATACCATTGATGTAATTATTAGAGATAGGATACCTAATGATATTATCAGAGATATCAGTCCTAAAGCCTATTTGGTAAAATGTATGAGCTAGTTGAGTCTTATTGATATACTTGAGATTACTGAAAGGTAAGAATGCATTATCTGGGTGAGGTTTACTCACTAGCTCGAATAGCTTATCATAGTTATTATCTATCTTCTTTTTAGCATCTTCTAATGATATGTTATCTAGACTGGTTACCTTATCATCTGTGATATCCTTGACCTCTGGTATATTTGCAAATTTAGCAAAGTCTAGTGCTGATAGAGATCTATGATAGGATTGACAATTATCGATAGTGTGATTATTAAGGTAGTTGATTACAGCTAATATATCTACACTGAGATTATCTCTGACTCCCTTATGTAATTCACATACCTCAACGACTACCATATCACCTAGTGTTCGTAGTACTGCACCATTCACACTTGATACATCCACAACATGTTTAGACGTGATGGCGATACCATACTTGAGTAGGATTCTCCAATATAATGACATTAACCATATAGCTCTAACTCGTAACTCAATAGTGATCTTATCAGCAAATATCACTGACATGGTACCATTTGAAACTAGTGTTGTATCGATCAAGATACTGATATCAGTCTGGTTGATATCGATAGTGGTATGACTCATTTACTTCCCTCCTAAAGGAATTTAGATTAATGACATATGCTTACTTAATCAAAGATCAGGTAGCATGTCAAGTAGTATCTGATATGCTATCTAATCACTAGATCAGTAAGTACATCTGGTTGTATCTGATACCTTCTACTAATCGAAGATCAGTGGGAGGTATCAAGTAGTATCTGATACCTTCTACTAATCGAAGATCAGTGGGAGGTATCAAGTAGTATCTGATACCTTCTACTATAGTGATATATACCTGAAATAGTAAGCTACTGATGGATTCACTCTTGGGAGTAGTAGATACTTATTACTCATGCTGAGAGTGCATAAAAAAGTGAAACCGTACCCTACATATAGATCCATAGCATACCAGATAGGTATGCTATGGATGAGTTTATGTTATACGTCTAGATCGATAGGGATATCATTACCGGTGAAATATGTATCTAGATCCTCATATATCTCATCAGCATGCTTATCCGATATCAATACATTCTGGAGATCTATACCCATAGCGTTAGTATATGACTTCAATATATGAGTAGATCTGAGATCATCCTTAAGTTCCTCATCTGTAAGATTTACACACTTTAATCTACTTGGATACTTAGTAGATAATAATGCATTGATCATAGCTTTAGGACCTATCACTGAGTTACCAAATAATGCCTTTAATCTCAACACCACATCAGATCCTACAGCAGTAGTGAGTATCTTAAATTCAGCTTCACCTAATCTGATACTAGTCGTACCTAATACATCCTTGTTACGATTCACTGGTCCTGATCTAGCACTGACAGGAAAGTGATACTTATTTACATAGCTATATCCATTAGCTATCGGTCTTGGAAACTTATTTAGTAGGTAGATATACTTAGGACCAATGAGTATTGGTTCTTTAGTAGTGATCTTCTTCTTTGTTCCATCTGCTAATGTATGAATGAATGATACTCGTGATACTGGAATCTTATACTTATCATCTAACCTAGTAATCAGATCTGAATCTAATCCTTTCATAGATGGTGGAATACATACACGGATACCATCTTCCATACATGCTTGTACAAACTCTTCACGTAATCGTTCACTCTTATGATTACTATTGACTATGTTAGAGTATATGGGATTGATATCATAGAGTACCTCTACTATCTTATTAAAACGTGAAGCTGTATCTGGTAACTCTGATAGACTCCGTGTAATGAATAATAACAATCTCCCGATATATTGCTCATAGATTTGAGATAGATTAGTACGCTTATGTACTGATAGAGGATCGATACATATATCAGCTACTACACCATACTCATCAGTAGGCATCTCAGATCTAGGTTTAGTAACTACAATGACTCCTTTAGCTCCATCTCTACCTGTACTCTTATGTCCTTTATTTACTAATACATCATACTTTACTGTGATCTCCACTTTAAGTGCAACAGGTTCAATTCTATCTACCAGTCTCACCTTGTTACGTTTACCTATATCTTTGACATTCTTCTTTGCTGCTAATAACCTTCCTTTAGCTCTTTTGATTAGAGTGTTTAGCTTATTTGAGATAGGGATATTCTTATTATCTTCATATATATGATCAATAGCAGAATAATACTCTAACTTAGCATTACGATACTTTATCAATTGATCATATATACTCGGTGGTAGTTTCACTTTACTATCTAGATATACCTCGATGTCAATTACTGTAGCTCCTGGGTGAGTATATTTCAACTGATCAAATAAGTAGTTGACAGTGGATAGCTTTTCACTATCTAGATCAGTGATAGCTGATATATCATTCACTATCCTTGATCCAAAGATGATACCATCTTCATTTACTACATCTCCTATATCTGGTAGGATCTTATAATCAGAATCATTACCATATAAGTTTAGTGGATATTGATCTAGATTGACCTTGATAGTGATCGTATCTATAGCAGTAGGGGTAAGTTTCTCACTGATCTCTTCTGATATACAGATAGCATCCTCAGTCCCATCTAGTGTAGACATGAATGCTACATTAGCATTCACTCCCATACGATATTCACTATCAGATATAGCATCTGAATCATATACTGCATCATCTGGATCTAGTACTGTCCCTGGCATCAGATTACATTTGATATTATTCTTATACCCGAACCCATTAGTAAGGCATGTATACTTATGTAGGTTAAAATATGACATCTCACCTGTTTCAAGATCTCGATATATTACAGTGCTAGTAGGATTATTCCCTAGTGTGATTACACCATATTTGATATCGTACTTAGGTATGACTTGTACTACTTTGATAGCATTATCTCTAGTAGTAGTGTCGAATGTGTAATCTATAAAGAGTGACTCAAATGGTGAGAATATGATGGGAGTATCTCCATCTTTAGGTACACGCCATGCACTCAGATGACTAGAGTACATGTCTAATCTACCACCTGAATTTGAAGCCATCCCTGGTGATAATAATGATGTCATTCCTACTAATTCTGGTGGTATGTTCATATTTGAACATATGTTAGTGGCGTTACTCATAAGTTTCCCTCCTAAAGGAATTTAGTGTGTTTGATATGTAGTATCTGATTGTACTTACTTACTAATCACTAGATCAGTGGTAGGTATCAAGTATTATCTGATACCTTCTACTAATCGCTAGATCATGTAGAGATACATCAAGTATTATCTGATGCATCTCTACTATAGTGATATATACCTGAAATAGACAACATGTGAATATAATAGATATCTTATGAGACTGATGAGATAGTATATCATATAAAAGATGGGAGTATCGAACATGACACTAAAAGGTAAGTTAGATAAGAAGTTAAAGTTAGTAGATAACTTAGATTATGCTTGGGTGATTTTCATTACAGATCAAGTACATCACCTGAGGAAGAATGCCAATGTACTAAGTATAGATGATGCAGTGCGTAGTGTATATTTACATAAATTAGAACATTTCTTACTAGATAATAATGTCGATATGTCAGTATACTGGATAGTACGTTTGATGAATGATCTGAATCTATTTGAGGACTTCACTAAGTTATCATACATATTAGTACCCAATAGGAACGATGTCACTAATCTATATAGAAAGTATCAGACATCTAGACTGACACCTATGTGATTTTAGGTTGAGTATGATATCTCAATGCATGTTGGATCTCGAATAGTAACCAAGCTATATTAGATATTCCATTAGTATCAGACATTGATTTGATAGTTATATCAGTGAGTGCTGCTGACATAGATGCTTTCTTATATTCGAGTATCTCAGTAGGGACATGTAAGTTAATATAGATGTATAGATCTTGTATCCTACTCATGATGAAATCAGTATCGGTAGATTGCGTCATCATGTAATCTCTCATCAACTCACCATCTACTACATTCTGTACTAGTATCTTAAGATTGATGACTATGAGTTCACTTAATTTAGAAGCTGTCTTGATACTCTTCATCTCTTTACTTATCCAGATAGATATGATATCATCTATGATACTATTACTCTCTAAGATCATACTAGGTGATAATGTATTCTTGTTAGCTTTTGTAAACATGATATATTCTCCGTGTATTATGAGATCACACCTCACTATTAGCATGAGTAAAAGACATCTACTCATGCTAATAGTGCGATATGAATTATAATCAATTATAGTAAGGTGATACCATACCGTCACTATTAATGACACCATTTACAGTTGTATTACCATTTACAGTAGTATCACTATTGATGATGAGATTACTCGGTGAGATAGTCGTGGTAGATTTAGATGTGACATTTATCTTATTCCCAGCATTGATAGTGACATTATTAGGTGCACTTAGTAATATATCTACTGCATTGAGATCTACTGTAGTACCTTTATTATTAGTCATTACTATCTGAGGTATATTAGATCTGAGTACGATATCATTCCCAGCATCATCCTCTATAGTGATTAAGTCATTATCAGCATCTATCATGATCTGATATCTAAATGATTCACCATCTGATTTACTAGTACATATACGTACACGTTTCTTATTCCTAGTATCTAATTCTATGAAGTATGTATTACCATCATCTAGTAACTTTACTCCTTCAGTAGCTATATTAGCAATAGCTACCCGATGAGTTTCAAACCTACGTAATATATCATCTCTCCCTATAGGTAACCAATAGTAGATATCATTATCCTGATACCTCAGTAATAGTACTTGTTCACCTTTTACCATATTAGGTGGGAATACTCGATTAGTATCACCAAACCATTCTGCTGTGAATGCATTCGTAGTTTTGACATCACTAGACGCATCTATCTCATTTAGCTCATCACGTATGTTAAATGTCTCAGTAGTAGTAGTATCTTTGATCTCACCTGAGTAATATGGTAGCAACTCTGGACAGTATACTTTTAGCACTCTAGACGTATCTGTACGATCTTCCACCACGATACCAATATATACATTGAAATTATTATCTTTACTCATAGCTACTCCATAAAAAAGAATAAGTAGAAAACTAACCATCTGTGTGAAATAATCATAGCATACCTACCATGTGTAGGTGTGCTATGATTATATATCATCTGATCGGGATATTATACTGTTGTTGCGGTAGAGCTTGTTGATTAAATCCACCATACTGCGGTGGAGCATTATTCATCATCTGTAATGGATGATTTAATTGTTGCTGATGCATCATTGGTGGACTACCTAATTGATGCTGATGCATCATTGGTGCTGAAGTACCTAATGGTATCTCAGAAGTGGAACTTTCAGGTACAGGTAATGTCATCTGTACTGGTTCATTACCTAATGGAATAGCTGAAGTAGCTACCTTGATATCTTTAGTACCAGGTGCACCTACATCAGATGCTACACCTGAAAACCATTTTACCTTATCATATAGATCTGGTAACATTTCAATATAGTTCCCCATGGTAGTGAGATCTACTACTAGATCAGGATCGATCTTATTCAGAAATGGATTCAGTTGCGTATATACTTTAAGGTATGTACGAAGGATAGCATCAATCTTAGGACTAGTAATCAGATCAGACTTAGATGAGAACTTCTCCATGATACTACTACTAGGATTTACTTTAGGTACATCAAATAACTCACTAAAGATATCGATCATAGTCTTCATACTCTTCTTAGTGATATTACTAAACTCATCTGACTCTATAGTCTCAAATAACTTACAGCGAAATATAGCTTGCTTGAGTTTCCTATTATAAAATACGTTAGTGAACTCTAACTTCTTATCTGTCACTATCTTGAAATGAGATAAGAGTCTAGCATCTACACGAGCTGAGTACTTAGATACGAAATCTAATGTATCAGCATCCCATGATTCATCTGGAGCACTGATAATGATCTGCATAGTCTCAATGATGTTATATAATCTGCGATATAACCCACCAGCTAGCATAGCATACATCCATTTAGAATCTATAGATTCTCTGAGATTCTCATTCAGTACATTAATGATGATAGCATTATCATCAGTGATCTTCTCTTGCAATATGAGAAGTGGTCTGATCTTACCTTTCACTTTCATTGTGACTGGAGTAGAATCATCATCTCTCCTAGTGATATAATTATCACCATCTACTTCATAAATACCACCTAACTCTATCAGGTATCTATAGAAATCTACTACTTGTTGAAATTTAACTCCCATGATATATCTCCAGTGTGCTTAATAAGAATATTCTGTCATATCAGCCACATTCTGTATTAGATGTGATAGCTGATGACTATTATTGATTACGTTATCTTTAGTACCGATCAGTGGTGATACGATACCTCCTAATATAGTATTCTCCTCATAGATTGCACCATCTGGTAATAGCGTGAAATCTAGAAAGTTTAGTACCACATTGGTAGTACTATTAATATTACATGTAGCTTGCATATCGAAATGACCATTCTGAAGTAGCATACCGAATAGCTCATTATTCAATATGAACTTCAGAGCATTCCATCTCCTATTGAGATCATCTTGTGTAGTAGCTATCACTGATTCTATATGAATAAGTTGAATAGCTTCTGCTGATGAATTATACATAAATGATACTGATGACAATCCAACTGAGTTGATATATGAAGGAAGACATGCACATACTAATGATGAGTAGATATTATTGATACTTGTCTCATGCTGAGGGATAACATCTGCTTGTGTCTGTACTGGTGTTTCTATTACTAAGAGCTTTGGATGATAATTGGTCCGAATCATACCGATAGTGACATATCCACTATCTACTAAAGATGATACTCCAGAAGTACTAGGACTATTAGATCTACTATCAAGATTAGCTATCTGAGTGATAGCTTCATCTCTGAATGATTCAGAAGGATCATTTAATGTGACTGAGTCATTTCCATAATCACCTAGCTCATTCATAAACATATATTGCTGATTAGCACTATCTAATCCAACTAATATATTCTTTAGATGTTTCTTTGGTGATTCCATTGATGATGTGATATCTATAGATCGTCTACAATTAAGACTCTCACCAGAATCTATGATACTAGTCATACCATCTGTATCCGTGATAATAGATCCTATCGTCTTACTTGGACTGAGGCTATGGAATTCATTAGTTCCCCATATACCATCATGGTAGTTTGCTATATTGGTATCATCTACTACTTTCATATTAGATGTATGTCCAGATACTCCAGCAGTCACATATCGATTGATTACCATCTTACGTGTAATGACTAGACTACATGTAGGATTCAAGTAAGCCTCAGGGGTAGCTGAATGTATTCCTTGTGGTGAAATAGGCTCATCCATACATATTCCAATCAAGATATGCCTGTTCGTTACGGTATTGCTAGTAAATCCACCAGCTAGTACATTCTCATCTATGATGATTACAAATGTCCAGTTAGAGCTATATGCAGATGTACCAACATGCTCACCTAGTGACGATGGTAATATCGCAGTAGACATACATGGATCATTGATGATATGATCTATCGGTGCCATCGTTGGACGATTCATTATCTTATCTGAGATAGTATTTAACATGGATGGGTTGAAGTTATAAGTCAGTGGTCGCTTATAATGATCTTTCATCTCCCGTGATGTGAATAAGAATAAGAAACTATTCCCAGCTTCGATATTTCCTATATTACTAATGAGTTGATCTGTCGGTGCTTGTTGTATCATTTGCTTCCCTCCTAAAGGAATTTAGTGTGTTTGATATGTAGTATCTGATTGTACTTACTTACTAATCACTAGATCATGTAGAGTATCGGATAATACTTGATACTCTACTATAGTAATATATACCTGAGATTAGTGACTCACTACCTACAGTACACCCTATGGTATCTTTTTACATAATAAAAAGATATGAACACATTCCTCATAGCATACCTATCTGGTATGCTATGAGGTGATATATGTCACGATTTCACTATTAAATCATGTGATAACTTGAGTGTAAACTCGATACCTGCATCTGTTCCATTGATGTATACATTATCATCATCAGCATAGATATCATGTAATGCATACGACTTACTAGATCCAAAACTTATAGTCTTAATACGAACTAGCTCATCTGAGTACTTATTGACATAGATGAGCTTATCATCTGATTTAGATTCTATAGTGATAATTGACCCATCCTGTAATGACATAGCATCATGTATGTGAGTATCTCGTTGATTATTTCTGACCTCACATAGGTCTTTATCTAATATAGCTATCTTACTATCATTAGACACGAAATAACCAGATGATAATGAATCTATTCTAGTATATATAGTATCTAATGATTTATACCAATCATCCTGTTCTAGATTGAAATCGTACGTCATGATCACCCCAGTACTCCCATGACTACCGATACATAATATAATATCTGACGTTACCGTCATATCATACAGTTTAGCATCACGTACTAGATTACTATTTACGATGCGGTTACTACTATTGTATCGCTCGATGATAGAATCACCATTGAGTTGCGATAGGATGATATGTGAATCGAATAGATTGTATACCATTTGATACTGTGCATATTTACTCATATCGATTATTCTCCTGATTAGATGTGAATCATGAGTGATAATAATAGCATCATCACCTATGATTCACCCTATGATTAGATGTGAATCATGGGTGATAATACCGATAGCATAATTAAATCATATGACCATCGCATCTCAGTACCATTATCATGTATTGCATGTATTACTAATGTATCATTAGAATGCTTCTTAAAATTGACTGTAGCGATACCTGTAAGATCATTACGATATAGCTCATTGAGTATACTCAGCGATGTCCAATATAATGTATCATTTACAGAGTCATCTGGTATCTTATACCTAGTGATTAGACTGGATGTATCGAGTATATTTACTAGTACCTCACCATGTGATTTGATGAGTACTTCTAGTTCAAATGTATCTAATGTAATATTAGCTAATCTACTCATATCAGATAATAGTTTTATACTACCGACATTACCATCACATATGTCACTACACGGTACTACATGTGGACTTATATTATCCATCCTCCTATAGTTACTGTAAGTCAGATCACTATATAGTTGAAATATCACTTTAGATGATAAGTTATCAAATACAGTAGAGATGAAATTACGCACTAATTCAAAGTTTATGAGTGTATCATATATTGCATTTATTATAGCGTCAGTGAGATTAGCCATCATCAGATCATTAGGTATGAGCGATATAGTACTCGATTCACTACCTAGTAATAAGTGTGTAAGATTACCAGATATATATGGCTCTTGACGTAATAATGCAATTGACGATATGTCATGGAATATGGACGATCCATCAATTGACATGTTGAATATGGTAGATCTCACCTTTAAGATATTATCATAGATCAGGTACTCCTTCATGACTGATGAGGTATCAGATTCTATCCTAATGATTACAGGGATCGGTACTGATCCTAATTTAAACTGTATGATCTCACAATATCTACCAGTTGACATGAATCCATGTAGCTTCATAATTTGCACATCACTGCGCATGACATATGATCCTTGCGATATACGATTAGCACAATTAGACAGTAGCCTTATTCCTGGATTATCCATACCCCATGTCATGTCATCCATATCTGGATATATCCATAAGTCAGTCTCTAATTTGACATGACTCCCGATATCCCTACTGATGTCATAACTACTCACAATATCTATCATACTTCATCCCCATTTATCATACTTCACTATTAATGCATCTACACGATTAGGATATTCAGAACTACCAGGTAGTTCTGAGGTAGTACGTCCAATGCATATGATATCATCATTAGTATCAGTAGCTACTTCACTGAATTCATCATCGCCATCATATATCTTCCTATCTAGTACATTAAGACTATTATCTAACTTCACTACTAATGTATACCAATCATTATCTGAGAAAGTACTACCAATGCAGATGATATCGTTATTAGTACATGTAGCTACTCCATGGAAATAGCCATAATCGTCACCATATGTTTTCTTAACGATCAAGCTAAGATCCGTACCACTAAACTTCACCATTAGTGCATCACTACTATCAGAATCTTCTGAGCTAATATATCCAATGCAGATGATATCATCATTTGAATCAATCGCTACTTCACTGAACCTATCGCAACTACCGTCATCAGTCCCACCGTATACTACATTAACTACTACATTAAGGTCACTATCATACTTGACCATCAGAGTATCACTACATCTAATCCCTGACGCACTACCTTCATCAGTACTACCGATACAGATAATATTACCAGTAGAGTCCATAACTGCTTGATTGAAGTAACCCCAACTATCATCTCCACTATATGTCTTTCTAGCTACTACATTAAAGTCACTATCATACTTGACTACTAATGCAGTATAAACTTCTGAGATGATAGTACGTCCAACGCAGATGATATTATCATTAGCATCTATAGTCACTGCATTGAACCAATCAATATCATTATCATCATATATGTTGATATTGAGTATCATCAGATCACTATCGAACTTCATCATTAGTATATCACCACCACAAGTTACATCTGAGGTAGTGCGACCAACGCAGATAATATTATCATTAGAGTCTGTAACTACTCCTATGAAAAAGTCCTTATGATCACCACATGTAGTCTTAGATACTACATTAAGGTCACTATCGAACTTTACTATCAATGTGACACTATCTCTACGTTTCCCAGTACCAGTACGTCCAATGCAGATAATGTTATTATTAGAATCTACAGTTGCCATATTGAACCGATTATCAATGTCATCATTATAGATACTTATCAATACACTATCGTCTAGTTTATTATTAATCATATTACTATCCTCCTAAGATATTAGATTAAGTTGAGAATTATTCTCAATTACTTACATTATTTACCCCAATGTATAGTGGGGTTCTGTTTGACATGGTAGATGAACCTGTATATATCAGATATTACATCTGGTCCATATGCTACAGTATTATCCTCAGTACAATACAAATCCTTATTGATAGCTAATGTATCTGGTACATTGTAATGATGATACTGATCTACTATGTATATCGATAAGTCAGAGAACACTTTCTCACGATCTATGAACTTATCCAGATGAGCTAGATTCTCTACTACATTCCTGTAATATACACCTATACCTTCCTTTATCTTGATACTATTATCTATCGTATCTGGTACTATTTTAGCTTCACCTAGATACTTCATTGACATCAGTGGTACTAGTTGATGAAAATCATGATCTACCATGTAGATTTGTATAAGTGTAACTAACTTAATGAATGACTGATCATTGATATGCTTTACTCCATATGCATTACCGATGATACTATTGATGAATATAGCTAATATGAGTTCATTGACTGGACTCGGTGGAAATGGTGATCGTGTGTAGAATGTATATGTTGGATCAAATACTTCCTTGATACGTGGAGTACTCGATACGATATCATCGATATATCTAGTCACACCGAATTGTACTAGTGTAGAGATATCAATAGTCTCACTAAACATATGGCCTTCATGTTCCATAGTACTAGTATTACTATCTTCATCACTCATCTGATCTGGAGCATTTCTTGGCATGTATACGACAGAACGATTAGCATTAGTATCTGATGTAGTAGATTTACGAACAGCTACTGATATGCTAGTCATGATGTTACCTTTCTCACGATATAATCTAATGTTAATGAAGTTCTTTACTAACATCTTCACTAGCTTATCATCTGCCATATTATCCTTAGTGAACCCTTGAAAGGATAGTAGCTCATCATTAGGTAATGTCTTACTTACAATGACAGCGATATAGTTCTGTAGCTTAGATATGATCTCACTAAAATGCACAGCTAGTACCTTATTCAGTATGCCAGCAGCGAACATCTCTTTTAGCTTATTACTGAGTTCATCTATGACAGATACTTTATATATGATCTCACCAAATATAGGAAAGAGTACCTTATTCATAACTACGATCTTATTAATGCTATCGTAATGTTCCCTATAAAACGTCATAGCTTCAGTATCTCTAGGACGTTCACCTTTATTAGCTAAGTTAGGTATAGTGATCTTATCATCAGTGATGACATAATTAGATACTCTCTCTATGAAATCGATCTCAGTGAAGGTATCATATATCGTAGTATTAATTAACTCTATAGCTTTAATCATATCATCTGTAGTGTTGATATAACTAAGAGCTGATTTAGCTACATCGAATATACCTATGAGTTTCTTACGCTCATCTACATTGAAATTAGTATCTATGAAAAAGTTAACTGGCTCTAGTTGATCCCATATTTCAGGTTGGGTGAGATTACCTACATCACGTAGATTACTGAAAGTCCTAATGTTGAAGACATTGTTACCGACTTTAGCGTATAGATACTTAGTATCTTGTTGTATAGTTGTTGGTGTAATGAAATTGTCACTCATTTACTTCCCTCCTAAAGGAATGTAGCATCATAATCTCCAAGATTATGATGCTACTTAGTTTCTAATACTATCGAATAATACATATCGCTATAAAGTGCGTCCTCAAATAAAGTATCTATATCTGAGATAGTTTTTGCAGCATGAATCTCGCTGATAAGATGGATGATAAATAATTTCTTATTTAGGTAATCCTCAACGACTGTCCGATCAGATAGATACTTACGTTCGATATCTACTATTTTAGATAGTATCATATACCGATGCCTGATTAATACTTTATCATTGGGTACTGTTGCACGTCTTTCACAAATATGACTGATCATATTACATCTCCTACTGATTTAGTGATTAATAGAAGGTATCAGATACTACTTGATACCTCCTACTGATCTAGTGATTAGGTAGCATATCAGATACTACTTGACATGCTACTGATCTTCGATTTAATGTATAACTTAATGTAGTAATATATACTTGAGATAGTGAGAGTTGATCGACTAGTTCAGGTGATATGTCATCTGAACTATAAGATTAGATAACATATCAGATAATGCAAATACACCATTTTCACCCACTATAGAACCGTACGTAGTAAATCCAAATATGCTCAAATATGACCTTCACGTAGGGATATACGTCAAATAAAAATACTCCATAACGTACCCAGACAGGTACGTTATGGAATGAGTCATTTGGATATTAAAGATAGTACTTTTTAGAAAGGAACATCATCTCCAGTACTTGTTCCACCAGTAAATCCACCACCACCACCACTAGTATCTCGTTTCTCATTAGTCACAACACATCCAACTGAGATTAAGTTATTGATGCATCTGAGAAATGTCTTGATACCATATTCAGACAACGCTTTCTTTGGGATATCACTGTGACCATTACCATTTCCAATCTTAATGCTATCATCTGTCAAGAATGGAAACATGATAGGATCTTTATGTTTCTCACCGTAGATCGTAATGTATGCATGTTTATCAGTCTCATCCCTACCTAGTGTGATAGCTGCTCTAAATACACGAGCTTTAGTTTCCTTATCATATGGATAATTACCCATCTCGATAGGTTTGATATTCTCATCTGATAGCAATTTCTCAAGTAGCTCTTTGAAGATCACCAAGCTAGTCTCTGAGAACAAGAATTTGATAATAGGACCGCCACCTCCACCATTATTATCAAATACACTAAGACTAGCTCTACCACCAAATACACCAAGTGTCATACCGTGGGTAAACTGGGATGTTTTCAATCGTACTAGACCATTAAGATTAAGCTCATTCATTAGATAACTCCTTTATCATTACTTAGGTTATATAGGATAACTTACCGGTTAAGTTATTCTGGTACTATTACTATTACTACTACATCATATACTTTTCTAGTTAAAACTTATATCTACCTAACTACTTAGCTAGGTCGGGTTTTTAGATCTCGTAAGCTAGATCGAATGGGTCGATCTTGAGATCTACTGTCAGTATTGCATATAATTCTTTCTCCGTGATTGTAGATAAGTCAGCTACAGCTAGTTTGTCTTTATTCTTCTTAGTTAGACGTATCTGAGGCTTTATTAAATCCTTATCACCAAATGCTTTTAACGCTGTCCTGTTAAACGATCTACGTTCTGTCTTAAATACTTTATACCCAAAACCTTCCCTAGTGATATATTTACCAGTATGACATTCCAGTAGTGTGATATTCTTGACTACTTCAGCTAGTAATAGATCCAATGATACATGAGTTATCATGCATAATCTTGGTTCATCATTAGCTATCCTACCTTTAATATATCTAGCTAGTACCTTATATGCATACTGTTTATATATACGTAATATGTATTCATCTACATTAGCATTAGCTTCAGGTAACATTACTAACTTGTTATTACTGACCTTGAGTCTAGCTAGTAATTTAGTAGTAATACGTTCTACTGCTACCCTAGGTTTAGTATCTGGTCTCCGAACTGGAGCATATATCATCTGTCTCAATTCTGGATGTGCGTACCAGACTACTTTGACCTTATTAGTATTATACTGACCAATAGATCTCACTAATGTTTCTGCATCAAGCATTACATTAGTGATGATAGATTCATCAGATAATGATGCATCTAAGCAATTACGCACTATAGTTCCTAAATTGATTACGAATACATTATGCTTGACATTAGCTGGATCATTCGCATGTTTCAGTAGAGTCAATAATACATATAATGTACCATAACTGATACCTGGGAACTGGATTTGGAACTTATCTATCTCTTGATTACTATGTTTATCCATGATCATCTCCTATGATTGAGTAGTATCTGATACCTTCTACTATGGTAATATATACTTGAGATCATGTATGATCGAAGATGATTGATTTGATAGTATCGAGTGGTAGATTAGTAGCTTTAGTCTTAATTAGGTGTTCAGATACGATAGTGGATATAGTAGCTTCAGAAGGTGCTACTAGGATCTCTGTACGCTCAGCTTTGATATTGAGATCGAATTGATCACTCTGCTTCTTATTGATCTTAAATGTCAGTACTACGTTAAACTCTTGCTTATCATGATACTTTCGTACAGCTTGTCTGATATGTACGTCATCTATGATGAGTCTCAGATATCCTCTACGATTAGGATCAAACTTAGACGCTATCAATTCATCATGATACTTGAGTAAGGTATCTAAATCAGTACCTTCATATGTCTCAGTTATAAACTGTGTAGCTGACGTATTAGTAATGAATTTAGTATCAGTACCTTCTATGTACCAGAAGCCTTTAGCTGATTCTTCATTATGCGCTAGTCTATTGATACTACCAGCGTAGAGGACATTACCTCGTTTACTCTTATTGTGTATATGTCCAGAAAGTACCAGATACTTACATATATCTTTAAAGTCAGATACATCATACGCATTGTCATTGATATATCCATATGTAGCATGGTTAAACTCACCATGGTTGATTACATAATCTACTTTAGATATATCAGCTCCTATGAGTAACTTATCTACTTGTTCAAATACTTCATGCTTAGTCTTATATGGTAAGTTATCAGGTAAGTATAGAAATGAAGTATCTACCTTAGCTATATACTCTACATCGATAGTATCAATGTATCTAAAATCTAATGGTATATTAAACCTACTGTATAAGCGTTCAATAGATTTGATCTGATTCCTATCATGACTGAATGTACCTAACAATATGCGAAGTATGACATTATGCTCATAGCATTTATAAAACACATCTACAAAGAATGCTAATACACTAGCTGCATCTTTAGAGTTTATACTGATACTGTTATCAAATATATCCCCAGCTATAACTAATATATCAGCATCTACTAACTTAGGGAATAAGTACTTTCTAATATCTGAGATAGTATCATCTGTATCTACTCTCCCATGTCCAAAATGCCAATCTGAAGTATGTATGATCTTCAAGCCACTCATGATAAATCCCCTCTTATCTCGCTATGTCCAACTGAGTCCTTCTAATTTATTTATATCTACAGATACTTCCTTAATATCATCAGTGGTTTTAGTATCCTTAGCAGTACCACTGTCCATCAGATCTTGAAACTCTACGATATCAGCATCATACTCATCTCTAAGTTCCTTGATATACTCCTGATATGAAGTATCTGTGATATCTTCCTGTGACTTGAGTATAGCTAACAATACACTATTAGTAGCTTCAGATGCATACTTAGGTATATCAGATCCACTATCATTATAAAACTTAGTCAATAGATGCTTATACTCTTCGTTGATATCATTCACAGGTATGAATAATCGTGGTACTTTAAATAACAATTTACCAGTATGATCAGTGATTTTGATAGGTGAATATAGAGAGAAACGTCCTAGTAGATCTTTTGATAGCTCTTGTATCTGATCAAAAGATATATCTGTCTTCCTTTTAAATAGAGGCTCATACTTACGAAACTGAGATAATGTAATGACGTTATTAGCATCCTCTAACTCAGTAAGTGCTGCATCTAACCTATCTATTAACTTAGTCTCATTTGATTGTAATACATCATTATCACTCATTACTTTCTCCTTTAATATTTGAAGGTAAATCAATCACTATCACCTATAGATATGTAGCTGATTAATTAAAAAATATACCACTATAACGTAAGCTATAGTGGTATACATGCTTATTTACGATTGACCTTCCTTGATAAATTTGACATCTTACGACGCTTACGTTTAGCTAATTTATACTTGTATTCGATCTTACTGATCTTAGTCTTAATGATATCATCTGATTTATCACTTTCGCTAAATTCATTAGCTAATTGATCTATATCTTTCTTAATATCATTCTCTAGGTCATCTAGTACTTCAAATCTACGCTTATTCATATCGCTCCTTGTATCATTTTATTAAGTTCATCTAAGGTTATCATAGGTATATTCATTTTTACTGCCTTATCCACCTTACTTTTTCCAGCACTATCTCCTACAACTAAGTACTTAGTCTTACCAGTTAAACGTCGTTCCACTATACCGATTTGACTTTCATCAATACGCTTAGCTAACTCTACTCTAGAGGTATTATCAAATTTACCAGTGATCACAAATACTACATTCTTATTAGATACTGATACATCTAGATGATCTTGTACAATCACACCATTAGCTATTAGTTTCTCAACTAGGATGCGACTATATCTACCCGTATTACTGGGATCAAAATAATCAGCTACAGCATCTACAGTATTCCTACCTATATTTGGGACATATGAAAGCTCATTAGCTATCGTGATCGGATCTAATGATAGTAGATTATCTATACTAGTGAATTTGTTAGCAATCGAATTAGCTAATCCGTCACTAATCATAGGGATACTCAATGCTTTAATGAATTTAGCAAAAGTGATCACCCTAGAGTTATCTATTGTGATGAGTAACTTATTTACCCTACCGATAGATATACCCAATGCATTCATGAAAGTATCACGTTTAGCTATATCGGTATCTAAAGTGAATAGATCACTGACATCTGATATGAGACCACATGCTACTAACTTATCACATACCTTTGGACCTATACCTTTCATATTGAATGCTTTCCTACCAATTGCATACATGAGATTACCAGATAACTTAGCTAAGCAGTCGTCATTAGTGCATGTGTAATGAGTATTATCAAATGCTACTTCACTGTGACATGTAGGACAGGTTGTAGGGAATACGATATCAATCTCATCCCCAGTGCGTTCTTCTACTAATGATTCTATTATAGCAGGTATGACATCACCTGCACGTTCTAATATTACTTTATCACCTATCTTGAGATCTTTATCATTGATATCATTGATATTGTGTAATGATACTCGCTTGATCAATATACCACTGATAGTGACTGGAGTCACTATACCTACTGGTGAGATCCTACCAGTCCTACCTACTTGGAATACTACCTCATTCAGTGTAGTGATAGTGTTACTAGCTGGAAACTTATATGCCACCATATGATTAGGGTGCTTATTACCACTACATAATTCTTGTTGTAGTGCTACGTCATTTACTTTAAATACGATACCATCTATATCGTAACCTATGTCGTTACGAATACGTGATATATCATCACATGCTCTAATGATATCATCTGTGCTAGTACAGGTGATATGTGGTTGTGTTATGAAACCAGCATCTGCCAATGCTACTAACTTATCAGTATGAGTGGGTTTATCTAGATCTGTACCATATGGGATGAATGTCAATAACTCCACTACATTATTAGGATATCTAGATGACCTCAATATACCAGATGCAGCATTCCTTGCATTAGTAAATGCAGCATCACCTATTTTACGTTTGTAATCATTGACTATCTTAAAGTTCTTCTTTGATAATACTACTTCACCATATATGCAACATGTACTCATCTTTGGTACTACATTGAGTATATATCTTGCATTAGATAATACATCATCACCTACGATACCATCACCTCTAGTAGATGCACCTGATAAGAGATTATCCTTACCATATACTAACTCTAGTGCTAGACCATCAGCTTTGTAATCAGCTATGATATCAAACTGTGAGTTACCTATCATCTTCAATAATCTATCAGATAACTCACTCTTATCAGTAGTAGATAAGATAGATAACATCTTATTCTTATGTATGATATCACCACTAGGTGATCCTATCGGATCTTCTATATCTGGATACTTAGCTTTATACTCTAAAAATATAGAGTATAGTCTGTCATATTCGACATCACTGATGATGGGAGCATTGAGATTATAATATCTATGATTATGTAACTTGAGATCATGTACTAATATATCTAGCTTAGCTTTATCCATATCACTCACCTTTATACTTATATGTCAGATGTCCTTCATCATCAGTAGTGTAGCTTTCTTCAAATGTATATGGTACTCCATCTATCACTACTATGATATCTAATACGATATCATATCTGACATCATCTATTCGAATATAATTCACATCTACATCGATAGTAGTAGCTGATGGAAAATACTTAGAGAACGTATCAGTGAGTACATTAGTGACTTTCAGTGTCAGTGCAGCTGGATCAGCACCAGATGTAGCATCATCATGACGAAAAGATATTGCACTATCAGCGAATGTATCATTGATACTCTTAGGAGCATGAAAGTAATGTTGTAATACATGCTTCACGATATCAATCGGACTAGTCAGATAACTGACTTCTGTCTTTAATGTAGGTATTACTGTATTCATATCTATTCTCCATATATCACCAGTACTATGAAATCAGTACTGGTGATATGAATATAAGTTTAGCCCTTATCGTTAGGCATATCTGTAGGATCGAAATTAGTCTCGCTTAATATCTTATCTACAAATTCTCTAGTAGCGCAGATCTTATCTAACTCACCGAATGTTAATATAGGGTCAGTAGATTCAAATCTATATTTATGTTCAATGTAACCTTCCTTATCCATAGCTTCAGCTACATCTTCTACAGCTCCATTAGATATGAGTCTACCATATGGGTCACCATCTGGTATGAAGTCAGCTCCAAATCCAAAGATCCTACCTTCGTCATATAGATCACGTATAGGTTTATATTGTAATATGGGTAGATGCATCACTGATGGAACATTAGCTAATGTGTCTTCAGTATCTATTACCATTATCTCATTAGTGACAATGAATCCAGCTATCTGATTCTTGATAGTATTACCAATAGCTTTAATAGGGTTGATTATATTAGTTACATATAACTGACGCCCCTTAGTTAAGATATCATCGATTGAGTTGAAGAAGTTACTATTACTCAGTGAATTGTTAATCTGACCCAGTAACTCATCAGTACCAGATAAGCCAACCAATTGACCTAACCCTACTGTTGCATTTAATTTGATCATAAGTTTCCCTCCTAAAGGAATGTAGTGTATTTAATATATAGTATCTGATATGCTTACTAATCAGAGATCAGTAGAGGTACATCTGGTTGTATCTGATGTATCTCTACTATAGTAATATATACCTGAAATACATAGTTACGTTAGAACGCTTCAAGCATCCCACGTTTACAAGAGCTGGTGTCGCCATTTTAGCTCTGAAAACAGCTTCACGTATATCTCTATACAGGTAGGGTACTTTGAGAGTCATCATGGATAGTAACATTAGCAATCTACTAAAAAATATAACCACATACAGTCATCTACCTACCTAGCTACATTAGCTAGGTAGGTAGGTATATATTAGTTCAGATTAGCGGGTTACTACCTAGTTCATTTTCACTGAACTCAATTAGTATCATACTAACGCATCTTTGAAACTGAACCTCCTTGAGGCAACATTTGTTACCTCCAACGGCTGCGATTTCCAGCCGCCCTTTTGTACTCACATCCTGTCGATCCACACGATGTGAATCAACACAATCTATATCTACCTTTACAACAGTGCTTATATCTGAATCTAACTTATTATCGACTAAGTAGAGTTTACCATCCTCTAACAATACGTCGGCACGTCTTAATCCTGGAGAGAACTGCTCGATAGGAATCACTTGATTCCTATCTTCGTATGTGATATCGATTTCGATACCACATGTTTCTTGGATCATTTTAATTACTATACCGTATCCGTCTTGTTTAAATTTCATATTCATACCCTCCTAAGGTACTTATATGCGTTATCAACCCAGTAGTTGTACTGGTAAGTTTACGCACTAACTCATCGTTCTTTGATTTCCCTACCTTTCAACCTAGGAACTAAAGACTAGGTACTACTCTTAATATCCTATACTACTATCTTAATATATACCTGAAAGTTGTTGAAATGGCACTTCTACCTATAGATAGTAACCTTAGTAATTAGTAAAAAAATATAAGTAGTTACCTACCTAATATACCTACCTGCCTAGCTAACTTAGCTAGGCAGGTAGGTAGGTACTTGACTACTAGTACTACTCAGGTAGGATCATTACCACTAAACTTAACTACTAATGCATCATCACCATCACTACTAGTGTACCCGACACAGACGGTATCATTATTAGAGTCAGTAGTTACTCCATTGAAGCAGTCATCACCACTACCACCGTATACCTTACTAGATAATATACTAAGATCAGTACCGCTGAACTTAACTACTAATGCATCATCACTACCAGTAATCCCAGCGCAGATGATATCATTATTAGTATCAGTAGTAACTCCATGGAAGTATTCGGTACCAGTACCACCGTATACCTTCCTAGCTAGTATACTCAAATCACTACCACTAAACTTAACTACTAATGCATACCAACAATTACTATCTTCACTAGCAGTATACCCGACACAGATGATGTCATTATTAGTGTCGGTAACTACCTCATAGAACCTATCAATACCAGTACCACCATATACTTTCTCAGCTATGTTTCCACGTTCATTAGTCTCGTTCACATCCATTGTAAAGCCTCCTATATTAGATTACATACACTAGTTAGGTGTACATTACTACAGTTCCATAGTATCAGATTCTTGAGTAAGATCACTATCTGCTAAGGTTAATGTACTATCAGTTAATGTAAGATCATTATCTGCTAAGGTTAGGTTACTATCAGCTAATGTTAAAGTGCTATCTGCTAAGGTTAGGTTACTATCTTGGAGAGTTGAGTTAGTGCGTATGGTACTGGTGAATGTACCAGTAGGTATATCACTAGGTAACTTAACTACCAACGCATCAGTACCACCACCGCCTTCACTATAAGTATTCCCAACACACACGATATCACCGTTAGTATTAGTAACTACTCCATGGAATATATCAGTACCAGCTCCACCATATACTTTACTAGCTAGTATAATAAGATCACTACCACTGAACTTAACTACTAATGTACTTCTGTATGTAGGACTATCACTACCTTCTCTTTTAGTATACCCGACACAGATGATATCATTATTAGCATCAGTAGTTACTCCACGGAAGTAGTCATCACTAGCTCCACCGTATACTTTTCTAGCTAGTATACTAAGATCATTACCACTGAACTTAACTACTAATGCACTGTTATATGATGGACTACCACTACCTTCACTATTAGTAATCCCAACACAGACGATATCATCACTAGTATCGGTAGCTACTCCATAGAAGCGGTCAGTGCCAGTGCCACCGTATACTTTCCTAGCTAGTATGCTAAGATCGCTACCACTGAACTTAACTACTAATGCATCATTATTGCCACCGCCTTCACTATAAGTATTCCCAGCACATATGATGTTATTATTAGTATCGGTAGCTACTCCATAGAAGTAGTCGGTACTAGTACCACCATATACTTTCCTAGCTAGTATACTAAGATCATTACCACTGAACTTAACTACTAATGTATTATTACCACTACTATCTTCACTACCAGTAATCCCAGTACAGATGATATTATTATTATTAGAGTCAGTAGCTACTCCATAGAAGCGGTCATGTACATCATCATCGTATACTTTCTTAGTTAGTATACTGAGATCGCTACCACTGAACTTAACTACTAATGCACTGCTGTATATCGGACTACCACTACCACTACCAGTAATCCCAATACAGATGATATCATTATTAGAGTCAGTAGCTACTCCATTGAAGTAGTCAGTGCCAGTGCCACCGTATACTTTCCTAGCTAGTATACTAAGATCGCTACCACTGAACTTAACTACTAATGCATCAACATCTCCACTACCTTCACTACTAGTATACCCGACACAGATGATATCACCTTTAGAGTCAGTAACTACTCCTTCGAAGACGTCATGATTAGTACCACCGTATACACTAGTAAGTACACTCATACTTCCACGTTCATTATTCTCATTCACATCCATTGTAAATCCTCCTATATTAGATTACATACACTAGTTGGATGTATGTATTACTACAGTTCCATAGTGTCGACTTCTTGAGTAAGATCACTATCAGTTAAGGTTAATGTACTATCAGCTAAGGTTAGGTTACTATCTGCTAAGGTTAGGTTACTATCAGCTAATGTTAAAATACTATCAGCTAAGGTTAGGTTACTATCTTGAAGAGTTAAGTTAGTGAATACTGGACCTACGAAAGTACCAGCAGGTATGTCGCTAGGTAACTTAACTACTAATGCACTGCTGTATATCGGACTACCACTACCTTCACTATATGTATTCCCAGTACATATGATGTTATTATTAGTATCGGTAGCTACTCCATATAAGATATCATCACCAGTACCACCGTATACTTTCTTAGCTAGTATACTAAGATCGCTACCACTGAACTTAACTACTAAAATATCGGTACCACCACTACCTTCACTTTTAGTATACCCTGCACAGATGATGTTATTATTAGTATCGACTACTACTCCGAAGAAGTAGTCATCCTCAGTACCACCGTATACCTTACTAGATAGTATACTAAGATCAATACCACTGAACTTAACTACTAAAGCATCAACATCCCCACTACCCTCACTAGTGGTATATCCGACACAGACGATATCATTATTAGCATCAGTAGCTACTCCATAGAAGTAGTCAGTGTCATCTCCACCATATACTTTCCTAGCTAGTATACTAAGATCGCTACCACTGAACTTAACTACTAATGTATCAACATTTCCACTACCCTCACTAGTGGTATACCCAGTACATATGATGTTATTATTAGTATCGATAGCTACTCCATAGAAGTAGTCAGTACTAATGTCGCCGTATATCTTCTTAGCTAGTATACTAAGATCGCTACCACTGAACTTAACTACTAATGCATCGGCACCGCCACTACCTTCACTATAAGTATTCCCAGCACATATGATATCATTATTATCATCAGTAACTACTCCATTGAAGTAGTCAGTGTCAGCTCCACCGTATACTTTCCTAGCTAGTATACTAAGATCACTACCGCTGAACTTAACTACTAAAGCACTGCTGTATGATGGACTACCACTACCTTCACTATAAGTATACCCTGCGCAGATGATATCATTATTAGTATCGATAGCTACTCCCCAGAAGTAGTCAGTACCAATACCACCGTATACTTTCCTAGCTAGTATACTGAGATCGCTACCACTGAACTTAACTACTAATGCATCATCATCTCCACTACCCTCACTAGCAGTATACCCGACGCAGATGATATCATTATTAGTATCGATAGCTACTCCTTCGAAGACGTCATGACTAGTACCACCGTATACACTAGTAAGTGCACTCATACTTCCACGTTCATTATTCTCATTCACATCCATTGTAAATCCTCCTATATTAGATTACATACTTAAGCTAAGAGTCATACTTAGCTACTTATACTACTATAATAATATATACCTAAGATATGTAGTGGTATTTTCTAGGTAAATATAAATAGATAGTGACATTAGTAATCTACTAAAAAAATATAACCGCATACAGTCATATACCTACCTAGTTAGCTAGCTAGGTAGGTAGGCGTTTTCACATCAGGAGGTATTCACACCCTCTGATGATACCATCTTCATCTCTGATCAGGGGACCTGGACGGACCAGGTCTGTTCGATCAATACATTGCGTCTTGACGATACCGGA